>JACMMA010000137.1 GCA_014379275.1 Armatimonadota bacterium
CAGTGCGACCTGCGCTCCAAGCAGAGTTGCGGCGCGGATCGGTTCCCCCGTGGCGCTGGCGAGAAGGGAAAAACCGCCAAGACTCTCCAGAATGCCGTGTTGCAGGCCGAGTTCGATACGAAGGACTAACGCTTCCGATTGTAGCGACATCGCCAGGGCGAACTTGCTTTGCTCGGTAGCGAGTGTTCCGAGGTTGGCAAGTGCGGAAACGATTCCCGCGCGGTCATTCAGCGCGCGCTTAATCGCCAGACTCTCGGTGAAGTGACGCTCCGCCTCGTCGAACTGACCACTCCGCGCCTCAACAAGGGCGAGGCCATTCAGGGCGAAGGCGAGACTCTGCTGGTTGCCAACGTCGCGGTCCAGCCGTATTGCCGCCTCCAGGGCGGATCGGGCGCCTTCGAAATCGCCGAGGCGGCGGCGGACGATGCCCAGGTTGCTCAGTGTCGCGGATTCGCCGACACGATTTCCGGCCGCGACGAAAAAATCACGAGCATCCGCGAAAGACTGTTCCGCTTCGGTTAGCCGACCCAGACGCAGCAATATCAGCGCCCGGTTGTTGCGGGCTTTGGCGGCGACGGAACCGTCCCGCGCGATACCGATTGCTTCTTCCTGTGCGGACAGCGCGGTTTCGTGATCGCCCTGCGCGTACGCGAGTGCGCCCAGTCCGCTCAGCGCCTGAGCCCGGGTGTCGCCGCCGCCGGATGATACTGCGAGGGCGGCGGCGATGCGCTGGCGCCCCTCGGAAAAGTGCCCCCGGATCTCCCAGAATTTCCACAACTGCGCGACGAGTCGGAGCTTCCCCTCACTATCGGACCGATCCAGGGCGGCGCGGAAATTATCGTGGTCCGCCTCTAGCCGGTCCAGTGCTTGCGCAGTGTCCACGCTATCGAGTCGAGTATGGCACTCCTTCGCGAACGACAAGTAATACTCGAGGTGACGCTTGTGCAACTCAGCCCTTTCATCGGGTGTAAACAGGCCTTGGGCGAACGATCGCAGACTTTCCAGCAAGCGGAACCGAATTCGTCCCTCGGTTTCCTCCGCCACGAGCAATGACCTCTCACGGAGCTGAGAAAGGTATTCCGCGACGCTTCGCTCCTCGCAGATGCTCTCCGCGGCCTCAAGTGTCCAACCACCCCGGAATGCCGAAAGCCGCGCGAAGAACTGACGCTGTTCCGTCGTCAGAAGGCCGTAGCTCCACTGGATCGCCGCGAATAAAGAGCGGTGGCGCGACGATTTATCGGAATCTGATGAACTGAGTAGCGTGAACGGATTCGTGAGCTGCGCCCGCATCTCAGCGATGGTAAAAACACCGGCTCTCGCGGCGCACAACTCGATCGACAGAGGAATACCCTCGAGGTCCCGGCATAGATCCGCCGTTTCCGCGACGGCAGCAGTTTGAGCACGGTCGCAGAACAGCGCCACGCTCGCCGCTTCCCCGAGTGGTGCCACTGCCGCTTGCCTTTCGCCAGGAAGGCCGAGCCGACGCCTTGAGGTTACCAGGCAGGTTAGATTCGCGACGCGGGCGATCAGCGATGCGAGGATCGGTGCCCCGAGCGGTGTGATCTGCTCGAAGTTATCCAGGATCAGAAGACAGGGCGACTCCCCGCTCAAGCGATCCGCTATCTGATCACCGGGATCCGCCTTCGCATCGCGGGGAAGGCCGAGCACGTCACGCACGGTCGGAAGAAGTCGTTCCGCCTCCCTAACGTCGGACAGCGAAACGAACCAGATGCCGCCCGGATAAAGCGCGGCGTGGCGGCGGGCGGTGGCGATGGACAGCCGCGTTTTGCCGACGCCGCCAGGACCCAGCAAAGTGACTAACCGGTGCTCCCCGAGTAGGGTCGCGGTCTGCCCGATTTCCTCCTCGCGCCCGAAGAAGTGGTTCGGTTCCTCCGGCAGGAAGACATGGGGAACAGGTCGTGTGTGGTCGATTTTCTGCTGGACTGTGTCAAATAGGGTTTCTAAACGTTGCCGCTCCGCCAACACCCAATCGTCCCAAAAGCCCGGCAACAGTTCCCCGCGGTACAGTTGCCCGGCGTCTTTCCAACGCTTCGCGTTCACGGCCCGCTCGAAATCCGTCGCGTCGCAAGTGAACGGCGCCGCAATCCCGACTGTATCGCGCGTCGTTTGTAGGAAATCGGTGCCGAGCGCTTTACGGATATGGGAAAGAGTGCCCCGAAAACTGGCGCGGGCGTCGTCGAAATCTGCGTCGGGCCAGAGCAGATCGGAAAGGGCGTCGCGGCTATGCCGCTGGGGATGCAATATCAGAAATGCGATCAACGCGGCGGCTTTTCGCGTCCGAAAATGGGTCACACTCTCGTCTCCCCGCTTGAGGCAAAACCCCCCGAGCAGTTCGACACGCCACGTCGTAAAGATCATATTTCTATTTTACTGGAAAACGGGTCGAGTGCGAGTATATGAATCGTCGCTTTCGCCTGATATCTGCATGATTCTTGCTCGCACAATCAATGGCTCGTCCCGTTATTCATCCGGTCCGCTCTGGCATCACGTCGCTTCTGTGCGAATCGGGGCGATCGCCTCTTGGACGGGAAGCGGCGTTCCAACCCCGTGTCGCTCCCGCGCGGCTATCTCGCGTTCCATCTCCAGGGTGGCGAGGCGAAGCACCGTCGCGACGTTTTCCGGGCTGATCCCCTCTGTTTTCAGTACCCAGTCCGCGACAAAATCGTTCGTGCCGCGATTGCCATAGGTTTCCATCGCGGAAGCGCCGAGCGAGACAGCGACGATGGCCCGCGTGGTTGCCATCCCTGTACTTCCTTGCGTCGGAAACGCGGCGCCGATACGCCGTCGCAAAAGATCATTCCACACGGCTCTTTTCGCGGGGTCATCCTCGGACACCATTTCATTCAGGCGATTTTCGTAGCGGCGAATCCGGGCGACCGATAACACCCGCCACGCTTTCCCGCTTCGCTCGTCGGCCCGGTCCAGCTCGCTTTCCGCGTAGCGGAGCGCACCTTCCAGCGCGGCATACCGGACCCATGTCGTCGCATTATCGGCGCGGAAGAAGCGGTTGTTCAAATCGAACAACACGGCAGCGGTGGTAGACTGGGCGCGGGAAAGCGGTGTCGCCACGCCGCGCAATAGGTCCAGAGACTGTCCGATTTCTCCGCGACCGAGGGCGCCATTTATCGCGCCCTCGGAGCCGGCGGGGTTGACCAGATTTTGCCGTGCCAGCGCATCCCAATGGCCGGGTGCGGTCCGTAAGATCCGCGCCGAGCGGGAGTAGATATCCGAGATCCGTCCTTGCACGGCATAGGCGCGGCCGGACAGGTAGATCCAGCGCGGGTCGCCGAGTTGTGTGTTCAGAAGCAACAACTGCTGCGCGATAGTCGCGGCACGGTTGACCTTGTAAAATTTTGTTAATGCCGCACGTTCTCCTTTCGCCACATCCTCAAGTGTTTTCTGCTGGGCGAGATAGAAGTTAGGCAAAAGGGGAGAGGGGGGAAGCGGGGGGAATGCGAACGGATCTTCACCGCGCCGGACGGTTTCTGCCAACCCGGGCAGACCGCGCCGTTTGTAGCCATCCGCCGTGAATTCACGCTCGGCGGACCCGGCGCGGGTGACGAGCGGGTTTTTCCGTGCGGAGGCGATCCGCTTTTCCGGCGACGGGTGTGTGGCGAAGTACTCCTCGATCCGGTTGCTGTAACCGCCGATGCCGTCAAAAAACTGCACCAACCCCCCCGGATCGTACCCAGCGGCATAAGCGAAATCGATCCCCTCTTCGTCGGCTTGTGCCTCTTGCTCTTTGGATTTATTGAGCGAACGCAATATGCTGTACACGGCGAGAAGAGTGTCACCGTTTCGACCGAGCGTCTTCTGGGGGAGGACACGCCGCAATATCGTGAAACCCAGATTGAAACCGATCTGTTGCGTCGCGTGACGCTTGGCGACGTGACCGGTTTCATGCGCCAAAATGGAAGCCAGCTCGTCATCCGAATCTATCGAATCCAGTAGCCCCCGCGTGACCATGATGTAGCCCCCGGGCAATGCATAGGCATTCGCGGTGTCGGAGCCGACAATGACGAAGCGGCAGGTGATGTCATCGCGGTGTGATTCGCGGGCGACATCGGCGCCGAGGCGCCCGACATATCCCGCGAGAATCGGGTCGGTCTCGGTACCAAACGGGGCGGCGAATTCTCTGGCAAAGTAATTCCCGATGGCTTTTTCGAAGGCGGTATCCAGGCGGTCTGCATGAGCGATGGCGGGATGAAACAGGATCAAACATAGAATCAAGCGGAGGAGAGACGGGCGCGAAAGCATGACGCTATTTTACCGCCCTGTTGGCTACGGTTTCCGAACGCCACCGACAGAAACATTTCGCGTTTTGCCTGCCATCGGAAAGATGCGGTATAGTGCTTGCACAATTCTCTGAGGACGCGGCTTTATGGGAAGCCGGTGAAGAAAGACCGAAATCAGTGCACAAATATGTCGCGGTTGTACGATTGAAAAATAGTGAGCCGATTATCGTCTCGCTGAACGATGCGATGGAAGCGAGTGGGGCGCACGACGCTTCCTGTGTCCCGCCCAAGAAAAAAGACAACGATAATGTGCCAGCCGGTTACTGGCTCATCAAAGGCAAGAACACCCAAGTGATCGTCCCCGAGGAACAAGTTTCGGCGATCATTGTCGAGCCGGTCGTCATAGACGACTCTATCGAATAAATCGTCAAGACGTGTTGTTTCCTCTATCCTTTGGAGAACCGTGCCGGGACGAGTGTTACCGCTTACGGCGGCGTGTGACGGGAGGTATCGTCACCTTCCCGTATTCGACGACATAGGCACAAACATCGACACGGTTCGGGGCGCGGTGTGGATCCTCGGGAAGATCGTTCCACGCCCGCTTCCCGTCCGCGATAACGCGATTCTCGATGCCGAACACGTTGTTCGGCTCTCCCTTGGCCCAATAGGTGAAGTTCCACGGCTCGCCGGTAACCCAGCGCCAGTTGCTTCGCGCTGGGGTTGCCGATCGTAGTTTGAACCCTCCCAGCCAGATGGAGTAAAGGCTCGGTATCGTAGGCTTCTGGTAAATGAGTTCGATCAGGAACGAATTCTCCTGTGCGGAGGTGATTGTGGCAAGGTGGCCTGTCATCCCCATGAACACCGAATTCCGCGCCGCGTTATCGGCATCTTTCCAGGTGATCGGTCCGGGCAAAACGACCAAAGCATAGTAATGGTTGTTCGCCGGGTTTCGGACCGGCGTCTGTGCCTGAGCGGATGCGGCACAAAGCGACATCGAAGCCGTCACGGCGAGTAATGCGTTTCGGGAGAGCAGCATGGGCAGAGAGTCCGATCCATTCCAGAGCGCTACGAGTCAGGACGGCAAAATCCGGGTCCCGATGCAAGGAGTGGCACATTCTAACCCAAGGCACTTCGCTCCGTCAAGAAACTGCGGTGTTCATCGCTAATTCCGATAGTTGGCACCTGTCCGGTAATCGTTGCCTGCGTCGTAGGCACCGTATTCGTTGCGGCGCGGCGGCTTCGCACCGAATAGTTTGATCAATACCATACCGGCGATAAAACCGCCGATGTGCGCCATATAGGCGACCCCGCCGCTCCCCCCGTCACGCATGGTTAAAGAGCCGAGAAATTGCGAGAAGAACTGCGAGACGATCCAGAATCCGAGCAGTATGAACGCCGGTACGCGGATCTTGGTGAAAAAGATGGCGAGAAAAATGAGAGAGTCTACTCTTGCGGTGGGGAATAGTATCAGGTAAGCACCGAGCACCCCCGCGATCGCGCCCGATGCGCCAAGATTCGGGATGACACTGTCGGGACCGATTGCGATCTGGGCGGCGGACGCGGCGAGACCGGAGAGCAGATAAAAGAACAGATATCGGCCCCTGCCAAGAGTGTCCTCGATGTTGTTACCGAAGATCCAGAGGTAGAGCATGTTTCCGCCGAGGTGTAGCCATCCGCCGTGCATAAACATCGAGGTAAACAGTGTCAGATAGAACGGTCGTAGACTCACGCCATTCGTCGGTATATCCTGCCCGGTGGTGATTTCAGCGGGGATCATGGTCCATCCCGCCATCGGCCCGACCAATCCCCTTTCCGTGGCACCGATCCCGCCAAACTCTTCCATCAGAAAGACGATAACATTCACAACAATCAGGAGGTATGTTAGCCACGGGGTGATGCGTACCGGATTCTCGTCACGGAGTGGGATCATAGTCTGCTTCCTTCACAACGGGTCAATCGTACTGGGTTACCACGGGATATACCCGAAATAAAACAAATGATGCAACGACGACATTCTCCCATGGCGCTTAAGGGGCCGGTGTTGTTACGGCAGACGTCGTTGCTGAAGGAGACGGCGTTGCCGACGCTGTCGGCAAGGGAGACGGTGAGGGCGTCGGGGGCGCGACTTTCACCCCGCCCACCGTGGTTTCCGGCTCCACGATCACGCGCACCTGGATCAGGGGAAGGGCCTGTTGCGGCGACATCCCAGGGGGGAGGGTGACCGTAACGGTTTTTGTTATCGTTTCCTTGATCCCGGCGATATCTACCCGAAGGGGGATTGAGGACTGCGCCGATAAAGCTTCCACGGCGCCGCGGACAACAATCTGATTCGGCGAAGGGTCCGAATAGCTGGCGATTCGGTAACCCTGTGCCGGGGTGCCGTCTAACTTGACAGAAAGGAACATGATTTTCGTGCGCGGCACCGGGCGCAAATTTACACGTACTTGAACCTTACTGGGGACAATCTCCACGCCCTCGACGCGACGTCGCTGGTTATCTTCGGCGTACAGATCCACGGAGCGCTCGATGGTTAACTCATCCCCCTCACGCTCCACACTGGCGACGACCCGACCAATACGCTTCAAATCCTCCGATAACCCTTGAACAATAACGTCGCCTGGTTTCGATGACGGATCCGTGTACTCCTGTCCCGCGGGAGGCGTCCCACTGAAGTCCACATCAACGGTATAGGGTCGCTTATCTTTCAATTCCCCCGAAAAAAGCGCGATCGGCAGCGAGGCGTTGTTCAGGGACACCCCTTTGGGGAGTGAAACCATTACCGGCAACCGGTTCAGACCCGGCTTGACCAGGGAGCCGTCCACCAGAGCATTCAGCGGTTCTTTCTCAAATTGCGCAAGCTCCGATTCCGTGCCGGAAACCGTGAGTTGGATCAGGGCTGGTCGCTCCTTGATCACCAGGGTCGCCGGGAGCTGCATCACCTCCGGTTGCACGTATTGATCCCTTGTCACCCGGGGATTTTGCTGGATACTGGCGACATAATACAGCATGACGGATAAAACAAGCGCGAACAGTTTGTAGCCTATATTCCGACGCAGGAAAGCGAGCCTCATCGGGTTTGCCCCCCCTGTTCCGTCAACGGGGGTGTTTGCAGGGGTGAGTCCTTCGCCCCTTTCGAGGGACCGACCGACGTTTCTGTGCCGTCTCCTTTCGGCGGGGAGATCTTCACCGTTTTACGTCTGCCGAAGGGGAGATTTTCTGGTAAGTGCAGGGCGGATGTCAATATCGTCTTTTTGGGCGCGGCAATCCCGAACGCTTCCTGTAGTCGCTGGCGCAGGGTCGCCTCGCTCAGGCCGGGGACCAGTTTGCCGTTCGAAGTAAGCGAGATAGTTCCGCGTTCCTCCGAAACGACTACGGTTATCGCGTCACTGTTCTCGCTCATCCCGATCGCGGCACGGTGCCGCATGTGAACGTTGGTACCGACATTCGGGGATTCGGTTGTGGGGAGGCGGCATCCCGCGGCGGCTATCCGGTTGCCGCGGATGATCGCGGCTCCGTCATGGAGCGGGGTACCATCATAAAAAATAGTACTTAGCAGTGGTTGCGACACCTCACAATCGAGGGGCGTCCCCGTGATGATGATGTCGTCCAATCCCGTCTCGCGTTCGAGAACGATCAGTGCACCGGTCTTGGTTCCGGATAAGACGACTGCGGCGCGGACCACTTTTTCGACGGTCAGGGAAACATCCTCACGCGCGGTGACGTGGATAGGAGCACCCCAGAAATCCAGCCGTCCTAACTTTTCCAGAATGTCACGTAGCTCGGGATAGAGCAGAATCACGATCGCAACCGGACCAAGCGGCGTCACTTGCGTCAGAAGCCAGTTCAGTTCAATCAGTCCCAATTTTTCCGATGCGATCAGAAACGCGAAGAACACGCCGATTCCGAGAATGATTTGCCAGGCGCGACGCCCTTTGGCAAGAAGAATTAGACGGTAGAGGAGATAGGCGACAAGGGTAATGTCAAAGCCTGCCCGCAGAATGGCGAGATAAGGAAGTGTTTGCAGGATATGCCAAAAATTCGTCACGGGCGGCATGGTTAGTATAACCCGCGAAAACGATACGGGCAAACGCGGCTGATGCGTAGTCGGTCCGATATCCCACAATAGCGCCGTGTTATTCAAGGTCCGCGGGCCATGCGATATGATAGCGTTCGTGGACACCTCTGCACGCGATTCTCCTTCCTCCGATCCGGTCATCGTCACTCGTGACTTGCGGAAATCATTTACATCGGTTCAGAAAGAGCCGGGGCTTTGGGGCGGCGTCAAGGGGCTCTGGTCGCGCAAAAGCGTCGTCAAAGAAGCGGTTCGCGGAGTGGAGGTTTGTGTCGGCGCCGGTGAGATGGTCGGGTTCCTTGGTCCGAATGGCGCGGGAAAGACGACGACCCTTAAGATGTTGTCCGGCATTCTGTACCCCACATCGGGAGAAGCGAAGGTATTGGGGTTCACTCCCTTTCAGCGTAAGCCGGAATTTTTACGCCAGATCGCGCTCGTGATGGGGCAAAAGCAACAGCTCTGGTGGGATCTACCTGCCCGGGAGTCATTTCTATTGCTCAAAGAAATCTACGACGTTTCTGAACCAAACTTCAAGGCGCGATTGGAGGAAATGACCGAATTACTCGACATCGCCGCGATTTTAGATACCCAGGTCCGCAAGCTTTCGCTCGGTGAGAGAATGAAGTGTGAACTGGTCGCCGCCTTGCTACACGCGCCCCAGGTCGTTTTTCTTGATGAACCGACGATCGGTCTGGATGTCGTGTCACAGGTCCGTATCCGGGAGTTTTTACGCAGGTACCAGGCGCGGAATCGTGCCACCATTTTGCTGACGTCACATTATATGCAGGATGTGAAGGAACTGTGTGAGCGCGTGATCATCATTGACCACGGGGAAAAAATGTTCGACGGACCGTTCGCCGATCTGGTATCCCGCTACTCGGACGAAAAGCAGGTGCGGCTGACGTTTGAACGCCCCGTAAACAAAACAGATCTCGAACCATTCGGACGGGTCGCGGAAATGCCGGACCCCCTTCATGCGATGGTGCGTGTACCCCGCGCCGAAAGCGCGAAGCGTGCCGGGGAAATGCTCGCGAACCTTCCCGTCGCGGACATTACCATCGACGAAATCGAAGCCGATGAAGTCATCCGCCAACTTTTCGCCGGACGCTGAGTTTTTAGTTTCGCACCGTGAGGTCTCGGCGTTGCGAAACTACAACTTGCCGGTACGTCGCTCGAACGCGGTGATGTCCGGTTCGTGTTGGAGAGTCAGCCCGATATCGTCCAGACCGTTCAGCAGGCAGTGGCGGCGGAAAGCGTCCACCTCGAATGTCACTCGGAAATCGCCCGGACCAGACACGCTTTGATTCTCCAGGTCGACTGTCATCGTTGCGCCGGGTTCACTCTGCAACCGACCCAGTAGATCGGCGACCTGTGCCTCGGATAGCGTGACCGGCAAGATACCGTTCTTGAAGCAATTGTTGTAAAAAATATCGGCGAACGATGGTGCGATGACCGCCCGGAATCCGTAATCGAGCAGCGCCCACGGAGCGTGCTCCCGACTGGAACCGCACCCGAAGTTTTTACCAGTCACCAGTATTTCCGCTCCCTGCAACGCGGGCGCATTTAGTTCGAATTCCGGATTCGGTGTGATGCCGTCCGCGAGATATCGCCAGTCGAAAAAAAGAAATTTGCCGAAGCCTGTTCGTTCGATCCGCTTCAGGAACTGCTTCGGGATGATCTGATCGGTGTCCGCGTTCACGCGATCAAGCGGAGCGGCGATTGCGGTTAGATTGATAAAAGGTTGCATGATGTCATTATAGGTCGCGAGTTTCCCCCGCGTCCAACGAATAATTACAATGTCTTTGAAAGGTTGTGCCTATCGTTGATCGCCGGTGCGTAGTGATCCGAGCCAGAACGAGTCGTGTAATTCGGGGCGGTTACCGCCTTTGGGACCTCGCCCGCCTATCTCGGCCAATCCGTCTGTCAAGATCATCAGCGATTCGGCAATATTCTCACACAGGTTCCGGTCACTGTTGCCAGGACCGCCAGCCAGCACCAAATAAACACAGCGCGGCTTCGGCACGGCCCGCCGCGCTAAATAGTCGTCTGGTAGTTCTTCGGCGGTAGTCACACGAACCGTAATTTTGCACCCGTTGCCGCGTGAAGAGGATAGGCTGACGATCCGATATCCCTCTCCGCCCAGTGTGAAGCGGACATCGGCAAGGCCGGCCTCTTGCCAGGCAGCGTTTTTACCTTCGGGGTCAGTAAAACCGGGTACGAAGCCACGTCCCGTCAGGGCGTCCGCAAGGTCTGCGGGCAATACGAGCGAGCTCTGACCGGTGAATATGCGGGCGAACGAGACGCCGCGCGCGACCCCGGCGAAAAATGGGTCGTCCGGAGCGGTCGTTGGCAGAGGTAATGGTTTTGTTTCTTCAGACATGCGGTTTGATTATAGCACACCATTTTGGGCCTATCCGAGGATACCTGGACTACCGCCCGGGTCAAGAAAGTCGTGGGTGGGTAAACCTAAGTGGCATCGCGGAGACGTGATGACTCGCGAGGGAAAGACACATGAACAAACCTGCATTCACCGCTGCCGCTTTCATTACGGCAATATTGCTGTTTCCGGTGACCGCCGCGGTGGCACAATCGAAGAAAGAACCGTTGACGCTGAAGAAAATCGGCAAAAACATCGGGCGGGAAACCACGCGCGCCGGAAAGAACATCGGCAAAGAATCTACACGCGCTTACAAAAACGGCGAATATGGCGTCCGTAAAGGCGGCGAGAATGTTTCACAAACAACGCATCGCGCGCTGGGGAAAGATTCTACCGTCCTAGACCGAGGCAAAAAGAAGACACAGGTCGTGAAACCCGACGGCACCCGTGTTCCCACGAACAAAAAACCGGGGGATTGAGCGGCATACACGCCCGGCGGGCAGGAAAATCGCGCGGGTACGGCGAACGCAATTGCCGGGAGAACCAAGCATGACAGAAATCTCGGACGAACAGAATCAACGATTACAAGAGTTATGGGCCCGTGTGGTAGACAGGGTAAAAATGGCGTTGATTGCCCCTCCGGTCTGGCGCGCGTTGGAACGGACCGTTCCCGTCGTCTGGGAAGGGGACACTTTCGTGGTCGGATTTCGCGCTGGGGATTCGGTATCAGGACAACTCGCCGGGTTCGAGACGCGGCTTGCTATCGAAAAGGCGGTGCGCGATGTAATCGGTACAGAGACCGTCACGTATCGGCTGATCGAAGGCGATACGTTGCCGGACTGGGAATATGTCAAAGCGAGGGATTTGGCGGCTACAACCGGGCAGCAACAAGCCGTCGTGCGTTCGCAAAAAGAAACCGCTTCTGCCGGAACATGGGACGAAGTGTATGAGCGTGTCGCCCGGCTTTGGACAGCGGCGCAGTTTCGCGGGCAAGCGGCAGGGCGGTCACGATTCCTGCACTCCGCGCTCGACATTCTTGAGGAGGCGACGAACCGATTTTATCCGGACGCCATCACGAAGCCGGATGACGTTCAGGAGCGCGGGCTGTCACGGGTTATCGAGCGAATCGCGTCCTACACCACGTCCGATGCGGCACTCATCGGAGTTCTGCTTTTCGACCGGTTGAAAAAGTGATCGTATGAGCCGGTTTGGTGTCGGTTTATCCTCACCGCTAAGGGACGCTGGATTCGTCGGGAACCCGTTTCGAGCTTTATCCGAGGCGGAATGGGAAGAAATGTCGGTGACTCCGGTAGCAGTGTCCGCCTTTTTGGGCCGGGGGGACACCACTTCTGTGCAAATCCTCGGCCCGGCAGGGCACGGAAAATCGTCGACGCTTCGGGCCGTGATGCGCGAGGCAAGACAACTTCAAGGTTGCCCCCAGTATGAATATATCCCGAACGGGACGAGTGTGTTTGTGACGGGTCTCCTCGGCGACTGCTGGTTTTGCGTGGATGAAGCACAGCGACTAAGCAATCGCGAACGGGAGCGGTTGATCCACCTCCGTTTACAGCACGGCACGCGCCTTTTCCTCGCCTCCCACGAAGATTTGACGACGCTATTCCGAACGAACAATTTGCCCCTTCACACCGTCACTTTGAACACGATAGGCGAGTCCCACTTTGACGCCATTCTGGAAAACAGGCTCACCTATTTCGCGTTTCCCGGCGAACCGCACGCGACCTTCAGCAGGGACGCTTTGGTCTTCTTGCGGGAGCGATTCGGGTCCGACTTACGACAAGCCGAGCGATTCTTGTTCGACTTTTTCCAAACCTCGGTCCGTGTTCCCGAGCCTATCGTTGCGAGGCAGCTCCGTCGGGAATCACGATCGTCGCCGTGAAAACTTCCGCCGCGGGTCCGGTCATCATCACCGAATCGTTGTCTTGCCAATGAATCGTGAGGTCGCCCCCGGCAAGATGAACCAGGACCTGTCGTCCGGTGAAGCCATTCAGGTGAGAGGCGACAGCGGAGGCGGAGGCGCCTGTGCCGCAAGCCAGTGTTCGACCGGCACCACGTTCCCAGGTCAGCATTTTTATTTCGGAAGGGGAGATCACTTCCACGCAGTGAACGTTGGTCCGGCGCGGAAAGAGGGGGTGGTTCTCCAAAACGGGACCAAGGCGGTTGATGCTTTCTTCCGTCGCCGGGGTCTCAAAGTAGATCACATGCGGGTTGCCCATCGAAATACCGGTTATTTTTATGGTTTCCTCGCCGCCGATAGTTACGCCGTCACCGATGATCGTGTCGGTCGGCGTGCCCTCCATCGGAAGATCGGCGCGGGTCATGCCCGGTTTCCCCATATCTACCGTCACCTGCGAGACTTTATTGTCCGTGCCGATGGTCAGTAGAAGTGTCTTGATTCCCGCGAGTGTGTGCGCTGTGACGGTCGTTTTCCGGGTATAGCCCCGGTCGTAGACGAATTTGGCGAAACAGCGGATGCCGTTCCCACACATCTCCGCTTCCGATCCGTCCGGGTTAAACATGCGCATCGCGAAGTCGGCACCCTCGACACCGGGTAGCACCAAAAACGTGATGTCCGCTCCGACGCCGAACTTTCGGTCACACAAGAACGGTGACGCTTGCTGCATCTCTTCTACCGTAAAAGGAGGACGGTTTGGCGACACAAAATCGGCAACGACGAAGTCGTTGCCGATCCCATGCATTTTCGTGAAGGTAAGTTCCCGCAAAAAAATCAAACTCCTTGCTGTACAAAAGTCGCGTGGAACTACTCTGCCGAATCTCGGCATACACGGATTCCACGCGACTGATTTTTAATCGCGTTCCCGCGGTTCGTCCGAATCGCCGGTAGCCATCTGCTCACCCTCGCTTCCGGCATCGACCTGTTGTTGCTGGCCGTGCGGGTTACCCTGCGCGTCGCGCATGTGGACGGGGCGCATCGGCACAATGCTTGTAACCGCCGATTTGTAGACTAACTGTGTCGGACGTCCCGGTGATTCCAGGAGAATCGTGAACGCATCAAAGCCGCGCACATGTCCGCGCAATTGTACCGAGTTGATCAGGTATATCGTTACCGCTATATTTTCCTTGCGCACCTGATTCAGAAACGTGTCCTGCAGGTTGACCTGCGTTTTGTTCATCCGTGTCCCTCTTGCTTTCGAGTACGCTTCCATCCCAAAAAATGTTCATTCAACTATAAGGAAGCGGGCGATATTACGTTTCTGCTCCGGCAATCCGTTTTTCCCATTCGGTCACCATCGCGCCGGCGATCGCCTTCGCCGAACTGTCCTTCCCGACCGGAAGCCACACTACTTCCGAGTCGGCGCGAAACCAGGAGATTTGCCGTTTGGCGAACCGACGTGTGTCGCGTTTCAAATCCTCTATCGCCTCTGTGAGCGGCTGCCCTTCTGTCAGATGACGAATCAGATGACGATACCCTAAACTACTCATACTTTTCAAAGACGCGCTATAACCTTGTGCCAGAAGGCCCTGCACCTCGGGCAGAAATCCCGCGTCCATCATCGCATCCACTCGTGTTTCAATACGTTGATACAGTTCCGCTCGTTCGCGTTGCAGACCGAAGAGATAGGTGTTCGGCTTCGGCACACCGCGTATCCCTTCGGGCGTATGAAACGACGACATCGGCTTTCCTGTAACTTCGTAGACTTCGAGAGCACGGATGAGGCGCTTCGCATCGCCGGGTAAAATCTTTTCCGCCGACACCGGATCAATCGTTTGTAACCGGGCATGCAACGCACCCGCCCCGAACTCGGCAACCTCCGCCCAGAATCGTTCCCGCAAGTTCCCCTGAGGCGCAACGGACGGGACGGATAGAGTTGCGGTAACGCTTCGCACATACAGCCCGGTTCCCCCCGCGAGAATCGGAGTCTTCCCACGACTCCGAATATCTGCGATGGCGAGGCTTGCACGGGATTCAAAATCCGCGAGCGTAAAATCTTCGTCAGGCTCGGCGACATCGATGAGATGGAAGACAGCGCGCGCCTTTTCTGACTCGTCCGGCTTCGCCGCCCCGATATTCAGGTTTTTGTATACCGCGACCGCGTCCGCACTGATAACTTCACCGTCCAGATGCTCGGAAAGCGCAACTGCGACCCCGGTCTTTCCGCACGCCGTCGGACCGACGACGACAAGCAGCGGCGGTTCCTCCCCGTGTCTGTTCGCTTTCATACGTCCACGTTTCGGGGATTATAGCACGTGCGACGGGATCGGGGCAAGGGCAGGCGCACCGAATACCTGAGGACGTTGCAGGGTAAATAACTCGCGCGGGGCGGGCTTGCCGGAAGCAACCAGGGTTTGGTCACGGCGCGGCCCTACGGAAACCAATACTGCGGGAATCCCGGCGATCTCCTCGACGCGCCGGACGTACGCCTGCGCATTTGCCGGCAGATCCTCGAAGCGGGTCATCCGATCCCAGTCGGCTTCCTCCCAGCCGGGCAGTGTCTCAAACACCGGCTCGCACCCGTCTAGGAGCGACACATCTCCGGTGGGGAAATGCGCCAACTTGACGCCATTTTTAGCGTAATGCGTGCAGATTTGCACCGTCTTAAATCCGGCTAAAACGTCCAGGTGCCCCATACACAGCCCGGTGATCCCGTTAACCCGCATCGAGTAGCGCAGAGCGAAAGCGTCCAACCACCCACAGCGGCGGGGTCGTCCGGTCGTCGTGCCGTACTCGTGGCCCCGCTCGCGGATCCGTTCGCCGCGCTCGTCGAGGAGTTCAGTCGGGAAAGTCCCGGCGCCGACGCGGGTAGTGTAGGCTTTCACCACGCCAAGCACCTGACCGATGGCGGTCGGCGGAACGCCGGTGCCGATGGTCGCCCCGCCGGATATCGGGTGTGAGGAAGTGACATACGGGTAGGTGCCACCGTCGATGTCCAGAAGGGTCGCCTGTGCGCCCTCGAACAAGATACGCTTGCCGACCGCGACCGCGTCGTAGGCGAGGGCTTGCGTGTCGCACACGAACGGGCGAAGTGTATCTGCGAGCGGCAGTAGTTCCGCGAGAATCTCTTCCTCTGTAAACGGTTCCGCACCGTACAATTTAGTGAGAAGCGCGTTCTTCATCGGAAGCACCACCCGCAACCGCTCCCGCAATCGCTCCTCGTTCACCAGGTCGCCCATCCGAATCCCGATGCGCGACGCCTTATCGGCATAGCAGGGACCGACACCGCGTCCGGTGGTGCCGATAGCACCCTCGCCTTTGGCAGTTTCTTCGAGTAGGTCTAGTTTGCGGTGGTAGGGGAGGATGACATGCGCGTTTTGCGAGACACGAAGGTTTTCGACGGAGAGACCATGTTCGCGCAACGTCGCGACTTCTCGGGCGAGCACTTCCGGCGCGATTACCATGCCGTCCGCCATCAAGCACAGGGAGCGGGGATTCAGGATGCCGCTCGGGATCAAGTGGAATTTGTGTGTGGTGTCGCCGACAATCACGGTATGACCGGCATTCGGGCCGCCCCCATAGCGGATAATCACGTCCGCATCCTGCCCGATGAGATCCACGAACTTACCCTTCGCCTCATCGCCCCAATGGGTGCCCACTACCACCACCGCACCAGTAACCGGCGCGTTCATTTCACTCATTCCGTGCATCGCTCCTGCATATTATTAAACCGCGTTTGGCTGTTCATTGCGGCAATAGACAAGAAAAAAGGATAGCGACCCGGTTCGCGCTACCGTCCTGTCAAACGTTCGTCTGACTGCGCTCCCCGCGTCGTTATCCCTAAAGGGTTTTGTCGAATGAACGAAAGTATTGTAGCAGGG
>JACMMA010000788.1 GCA_014379275.1 Armatimonadota bacterium
CACGCCCGAGCCACCCATGAAGCGATAACCCGCAACACTCGTATCTTGTAGCCCGTAACCTTTCGTCGCCCGGGGCGTTTGAATAACAGTGAAATCCTTCTCCTTTTTCGAACGCCGCTCGATCTTCGTACTCCTTGTTGCTGTGCTCTCACTCCTACCGGTCGCCATTCTTGCGCGAGGGACGAGTGAGGAGCGGGCGATAGTCGTCGGCGAGACCGCATTTCTTCTCGGCACTCCGCGGATGGTAGTCCCGGCAACGGTCGTCATGCACAGCGTTTCGCCCACGGGACGCTACCTCCTCGCATTCCATATGACTCCCGAAATTACCGAGCCATTTTCCGGGATGCGGGAGTCGTTCGCTCTGCCCACGAAACATTTCCTTTCGATTTCCCTGTTTGACGCGCGGACAGGACGCACGCGGGCGCTGAAAACGTGGAACGATAACGAGACGGTGTTTCGATTTCCCGATGAGATTACCTGGCTCGCGGACGATGATACAGCAGTCGTTTCGTTTTCCGCGACTCATCTGCCGACCTCGGGCGGCACGGTACCACCTCCCCCGAAACCGGACACGACGTATCCCATAGATGCAGACTTGCTCGTGGTCCATTGCGCCCGTCAGACCGTGCAGACCGTCGCACTTCTCACGGCGCAGACGTCCCGCCCCGTGCTGTCTGTCACTGCGTCTCCTACACGGGCGGAAGCGTTGATCAGCTATTGGGATACGAACGCCTCGAATACACAGGCGCTACGCCTTCTCACGGCGAACGGTATTCTCGGCACCGCACTGACGGATCAGGGCGGAACGTATGGGGTGTACGGCTGGGGACAAGACGGGAACGAACTGCTTCTAACACGTTCGGTACAGACGGGTGACGCGACAAAACCCTACACACATACCTTCTGGCTCTGGGAACGCCGGACGAAAACGATGCGCGAACTGCCGGAACGCCCCAGAGAGCGTACGTTCGGAGGTAACACACCGAAATATAAAGGGATCGCACTACCGATCCGCTTTGTCACCGAAGCAGGAAGTCTGGGGACGGAACGCGGCGCGAAACGATCGGCATCCTTCGTGGTCGCGGAGGGCGAGGACGGCAAAGAACGTGTCGTGGTCGCCGCCGATGCCGAAGCGGTAGCCGTGACCGGAAAGCGGGAAAACCCGACGCTGATTTATGAGCAGAATAACGCTCTGGTCGTGGTGCCTGTTCGCAATGTAACACAATCAGCGTACCTGGCGTACTTGCAGAAACAGGTCGAAGAGCACGCCAGACAGATCGGAACCGGCATGCGGATGTACGCGGCGGATTACGATGAGCAGTACCCACTGCCGCAAAACAATGTTTCGGACGCTATTTCGCCGTACCTTGCCGACAGCAAGAAGGCGACGCGCGACCCGCGCACCGGGGAAAACGCGTTCACCTATACCTACACCGGGATTCCGGACGCGAGTGGGCGCACGGCGCTGTTCACCCTCAAAACGGTGGCCGGAACGTATCGCGTGTTGGTGGACGGGGACGGCAAGACCGTCACCGAGCGCGACCCGCCGAAGCCTTGACGATCATCGCTGTCGCCCCGGTCGCCCAAGAGGGAGGTCCCGCCGCTGACGCTCGTCCAGCCAGCAGACCAGGAGGAAATGCGGGAAGGTCAGGCAGGCGATCAGGGCGAGATACACGAAAAGTCCGGTGTCGCTGCCGTCGCCCCCACCGGTGCGGATAGCCCATTCGTAGACGCACCCTAACAGCGCGAGCGCCGCGACAAGGATGGGCAAACATTGCCACGCGAATCGTGCGCCCGCGGTAGCCACCCGCCCCCCCGCACAAAGCATCCGGTTTGTCTCGTCGAGCAAAAGGAGCCGACCGATGTGCCGCAGACCGTGCCAGCAACAGAAGTAGATGCCGACCGCAAGCACCGGGTTTGCGACACAGAATACGGCATACAGAAGCGCGATCTCGGCGGCGTCTTCCCACGCGGCGGCGCGGTACCCGGGGTTGTTTCGCGCGACAGGGCGAAACAGCAAAATGACATACGGTCCCACAAGCACCGCGAGAAGAAGCATTCCCGCGCTACAAACCCACGGCGGTAATAGCCAGTTCGCCGCGCGTTGCGGTCCGAACAATCCACTCACCCCGGCGGCGATACGGGCGAACTCCTCGGGAAAGCGGAATATCGGCAGCAGGATCGGTGCCCCACCGCGCACCAGCCATGTCAGCCAGGCGGGCGTTCCGCTCCGCCCGGGCAACCACAGGCGGAGATAGGCGGCGTCTCCCTGCCCCCAGTGGAGCCAGGACTGCAGAATAAACAGCACGAAAGCCAGCGCGGGCGCGGCGAACCAGAGGGCGCCGTACAGAACGACCAGCGAACCATACACGGCGCAGACTGCGGTCAGATGTCGCCACGAAACGGCGGTGCCGTGTGCGGCAGCAAACACCCGGTGATCCCAGGCGCCGTGCGGTAGACCCAGGAACACGAGACTGAGCAAAAACGGGTACGGGGCTATTTTCGACACCGTTTGCGCAGGAAGCAAAACCGTAGCGAGCAGGACTATGCCCATCGCCCCCCAGGCCGGCCAGGTCATCCAACTTCGGAGGGATGTGCTGGCAACACGCATCGCCGCGGCATCCGGCGGTTGATTCAGTGGGGACCGCCCCGTTTGTCCGCCCAGAGATGTGGCACACAGAAGGCGGCAGCACGCACAAAATCACCGAGCGGCAACACTCTGACCACGCCGAGACAATCGCGGAAAGAAGCGCTGTCGGACAAAAGCCGCACCAGCATGTCCGGCGGCACGTGAGCAAACATCCGCTTGAAATAGTCCGGCACGGCGCCGGGATTCTGCCGCATCGCTTGCAGGAATATGCGGTCCAGCATTGCGGTTCGTGGCGGTGAGAATGTTTGATCGACCGGTTTCCAGTCGCCGGTCGTCACCGCCAGGGCGAGTGCCTGGCAACGTTTTTGGATACGCAGAAAGGCGTAGCCGCTCGATGGCCGCGCCGCCCCGCCCGCCAGCCCGATGGCGAAGGTGCGCTGCCCGGTACGCAACGGGAAATCGCGGGTCGTCATTGGGATCAGTCCCTGTTCTTCGCTGGTGACGGTGAATGCAGGCGAGTCGTACCGCGCGCTCAGATAAGCGGCAATCGCCCGGCGACCGGTGGCGGCATTTTCTGGCGGCGCTAGCGCGTCTTTCGCACCGCCTACCGTCGGTAGCAGGAGCGTATTTTCCACCAATGCTTCGCGGGGCGAGATCGGCAACAGGTACATAAAGCGTATGGCAGGGTCGGGCTCTGTCACAGGAGATGTCACGGAGAAATCCATCAGTGTCACGGTTTGCGGGTCGAACACGTCGCGTTCGGTTCGAACGACCTGACCGAAGAACTGCTGGAGAAAAGTGAGGTCGCCGGGGCGTGCGACCGGAAAGCGGGGGCTACCCAGCGCGAGGGCGTCGAATAAAAACTCGCCGTGGCAATCCCCCGCGCCGGTCGGAACGCAAACGCCGTCCGGCTCGTCGCGGTATCCGCCCGTGATGGGGACTCCGAGTCGCACCGTCACATTCGGGTGCGCCTTTATACGGTCGAGCACCATTCGGTAAAAGTCTCCTCCGCGGAGCCGCACGTATGGAGTCGCGGGGGAGGCAGCACGCACCCCGGCTTCGTCGTTGCCGCCGCGCACTGTCCACGCGGGCCAGCGGTGCGTCGCCAGATGCGTGAACGGGGTCGGTTCGGTGTCCCAAAAGCACCACGTGCGGTCGTTCCGGAACTCGGTTTTGCGGTCTAAAATCAGGATGGGATCGCGGACACCCGCTTCCAGAAGATACCAACACAGGGAAAGCCCCGCGCACCCGGCGCCGAGAATAATGTACTTATGGCGTGGCCTTGCGCCGTTCGCGTGCGCAACGCCTCGTCCGATCTGTACGGGTGACGCGGTTTCTTTGGCGTGGCTGATTAACGGTGGCGTACTGTCATTGTACATGGGTGTCGAATCTTCCATCCGTGTGTCGCGTCGCTGCTCCGCGAGTCTTCCTTCGTTGCATGCAACATCGGTTTTCGCACGGCGGTTCCCACAGATCACGGCGGTCACCACACGTCTTCTGATTTCAAACATTCTGGGCGAAAAATATTGCGAACTTATTTTTTCGCGAATAGTTACATAGGTTACACCTTACAGTATCGGGCGTATCTTACAGTATCAGGCGTGGCGCTACCGCGAATTAGAAAGGATTATGCCGAAAGCGGTCACCGGTGCCACGAACGAGGCTATACGTGTTTCACAACGTTCGTGAGACAGAATACCTCACTCTTTTTAGCGTAGGAGCTTTAGAAACATGCCAAATCAAGCCGCCATGCCGAACCTTACCATAGGGCAGTATGACATGGTTTTCAACTCATTATCGTTCACTATCGCCGCCATGGGCGCGGCGTTCGTCTTCTTTTTGCTGGCGCGCACTACGGTCGCCTACAAATTCCAGCGGGTTTTGGAAGTCGGCGCGCTCATCACCGGAATCGCTTGTTATCACTACGTCCGCATGTTCGGTAGCTGGACCGCCGCTTATCAGCACGAAAGCGGGAGCGCGGTGTACACGGCGACGAACGAACTTTTCCATGAAGCGTATCGCTACGCCGACTGGCTGCTCACCGTTCCGCTCTTATTGGTCGAGCTGGTCGCCGTCCTTTACATCACCCAGAGCAGACGTAGCTCCCTGATGACCAAGCTAGTCATCGCCGCCGTGCTGATGATCGTGACTGGCTACCCCGGTGAGGTGTCGGCGAACACGACGGTACGACTCGGGTGGGGGTTCGTGAGTACGATCCCGTTCGTGTACATCCTCTTCGTCCTCTGGACGGAGGTGGGTAACGCGATGAAAAACGAGAGCGACGAGGTGAAAGGCTGGCTATTCAGCCTTCGATTGCTCCTTCTGGCAAGTTGGGGCGTTTATCCGATTGCCTACTTACTGCCACTCTTTAACCTCGACCCGGCGGTCGCCCTGGTGGGCAAGCAGGTCGGATACTCGATCGCGGATGTCGTCGCGAAACCTATTTACGGCTTGATGATTTACGCCATCGCGCGCATCAAGACGCAACAGGAAAAGGCGGCCGCCCCTGACGGTGCGCTCGTCCCGCACGACGCGCCGCTGGCGTCAAGCGGTAGCGCAGTCATCTAAGGGTGCACTCTGCCGTGTTGCCCCCTCCCCGATATGGGGAGGGGGCAACGCTTTTTTCACAGAGCAGGCGTTTCGCCGCCCGCGTTCAAACGCCGCTTGACCTCGGCGTACACGTCCGACGCTAGCGGTCCCTTTTCGGCGACCGCGACGTTTTCCTGTAGGTGCTCCGGATACAAGGTGCCGACGATGGTGGTGTGGATGTCCGGGTGGGCGATCAGGAAGCGGAGCAGGAACGCGGTGCGCGATTCGCCCTGCTCCCGTAATTCGTCCAGGCTTGCCGCCTCGAATTTTTTCCAGCGGTCCTCGCCGCCTAGCCCCGCCCCCGGTTCACCACGTGCCACGCCGCCACGATCTATGATGCCCGCCCCTGCCTGCGCCGCCTGTGAGATGACGTTCTCGTGCTGACGCTCCAGTGCGGAGTACGGGATCTGAAAAACGTCGAACACACCCGATTCGATATATGCCGTGATGTGTGGGAGGGTCGAGGAGCAACCGATCCACCGCACTTTGCCCTGTTGTTTCATTTCCTGCAACACCGCGACCAGGTCACCCTGCTCGGCTTGCTCCACGCTCGGGTTGTGTAGTTGCATCACGTCCACGTAGTCCGTCTTCATCCGCTCCAGACTTTCGTGCAGACCGCGGAACAGATTCTCCCGGGTCCAGACATGCGGCGTGTCGTCGGTGTTTTCGTC
>JACMMA010000789.1 GCA_014379275.1 Armatimonadota bacterium
ACCAGAGTATCGTCGCCGTCGAGCCGCCACGTGCCGCTTTCCGAACGGTCGAAAGACACCCGGTCGTATGTGCCATCGGCGCGAAGGGAAAAGCGGCTGGCTCCACACTCCAGGCTGATCCAGACGGGAAGTTGAGAGGTGTCTGAGCAGGGTGCCGACCTGCCGTCCCCGAGCGGCAGGGATTCGGGTTGCCACTGACCGACCACGAACGGCGTCTGGGGTCCCCCGCCGTCGCCCCCGCCGCAACCGCTGATGAGCGCGCCCGTCGCCCCGCAACAGATGAGAAACACCGCTGATCTCGTTATAAAACGTGACTTGAAAATAAACATTCTGCCATACCTCCGCTCGGTTGGGTAGGAAGCGCACAAGCGCCGCCGCGGAAGAAACGGCATAACGGGGGCATGTGTGACACACCCGCATCATTTCGGTCACTGTCACGCTCCGGTGCCGTGCCGCCCGCGCCGCTAGCCGGGGCGACAATTACACGACTGTCAAGCCTCGACAAGTAGACCCGGCGGCAGGGTACCGAAGCGCGCTAGCGCACGTTCACTTACGGAGCCGCGCCGGGAGCCGGTCCTGGCGGATCACGTCATCGAGGGTTTCGCGCTCCACGACCACGTCCGCCGTGCCGTTACGCACGAAGACCACGGCGGGGCGGGTGAACCGGTTGTAGTTCGACGCCATCGCCTGGTTATACGCGCCGGTGGTTTGCACGGCTAAAAGGTCGCCCGCGTCGGTGTCGCCGAGCGGCAGGTCCCAGATCAGGATATCGGTTTCGCAATGCTTCCCGGCGATGGTCACGGTTTTGTCTTTCGGCTGGCCGGCGCGATTCGCCACCATCGCGGAGTACACCGCGTCGTAGAGTTGCGGGCGCGGGTTGTCGCTCATGCCGCCGTCCACGGAAACGTAGAACCGCTCGCCCGGCGCGTCGGGGAGCAGAACGCGCTTCGTGTGCCCGATGGTATACAGCGTCGTCCCAGCTTCCGCGACCAGCGTTCGTCCCGGCTCCTGCCACAGTCGCGGCAAGGGCAGGTCGTGCTTTTTCAGTTCCGACAGTAGTCTGCCGACGATCAGTTTCGCGAACTCCTCGTAACTCGGCGGGTCCTGGGATTCGAGATACCGGACCCCCAACCCGCCACCGATATCGAGGTCCGCGACGGTGAAACCGGTCGTTTTTTTGATCTCGGCGAGGAAGGCGCACATGACCTCGATCGCCTGCTCGTGCGTGTGCGGGTCCAGGAGTTGGGAACCGATATGACAGTGGATGCCGGTCAGTTCGACGCCGGGCAGGTCGCGTAGCGCCTCGGTGACGGCGGCGAGTGCGGAGCCTTCGCTGATGTTGATGCCGAACTTGGTATCTTCCTGCCCGGTGCGGATCCGGCGGTGCGTTTTGGGGTCGATACCGGGCGTGACGCGGATCAGGATCGGTTGCCGTTTGCCCCGCGCGACCGCCATCGCCGACAGGCGGCGCAGTTCGAAAAAGTTGTCCACCACGAAGCGACCGATTCCGGCGTCCAAGCCCATCGCCAGTTCTGCATCGGACTTATTGTTGCCGTGCATCAGGATGCGCTCGGCGGGGAATCCGGCGGTCAGCGCGGTGTGCAGTTCCCCGGCGGACGCGACATCGAGACCCAGACCTTCTTCATCAATCAACCGCGCCATCGCCTGGATTAGGAACGCCTTCCCGGCATAGGTGACTTTGCTTTCGCCGGGGTATGCTTCGGCGAACGCGGTGACATAACGGCGGCAGTTGTCGCGCACCGCCTGCTCGTCCATGACGTAAAGCGGGGTACCGAACTGTTCCGCGAGTTCCGCGGTGTCACATCCGCCGATTTCCAGATGCCCGCGATCATTAATGTGTTGTGTTCCGAGTAACATAATGGGTAGAACCTATCTAAAGACAGCAAAACGCGGCAACCGCAAAATAGTCGGTTGCCGCGATTAATATCCCGTATTGTAACCGAAATCCGGGGGGCGTGTCAAATTTGGTGGGCAGTCGCGTCCGCGCGACGTGCGCAAACGCAACTACAACGAAATTACAACGCACCGACCGCTGTTCACCAATCACTAACACAATGGATATCATTCACGGAACCTTACTTTTATGGCGCCACCCCCGCCTGTGGGGGCTTTGCCTCGGACCGCTTTTCGCCGCCATACTTTTGTACGTCGCGCTCGGCGTCGGGGGCGGCATGGTGCTGGTCCCCTATTTACAGCAATGGGCGGGCAAGATCGGACCGGAGTGGCTGGGAACGGTCGGGTTTGTCGCACTCTGGATCGTTCTGTTTCCTTTTTTGTTCACCCTGCTCGCGGGGGCGTTCGCAGGGTTGATCTTTGAGCCGCTGTCACTCGCCGTCGAGAAGGTGGTACGCGGCGCGGACACGTCGGAGATGACACCGTTGTCCGGTGGCGCGGCGCTCGGCGATACAGGGGCGCGACTCGCGCTGTCCGTGACACTCGTCCTGTTGTCGTTCGGGCTGGGCTTCGTGTTCGGTCCGATTCCCGGCATATTGGCGGCGAGCATTATCGGACTGCTCGATTACACGTCGCCGATTTTTGCGCGGCGCGGGAAAACGCTCGGTCCGCAGTGGCGCGAACTGTTCGGTGTGCTGAACGTCCGCACGGTGACGTTCGCGCTCGCCGCCGGGTTCGTTTCGCTGATCCCGGTAGTCGGCGTGCTCATGCTACCTGGCATGATCGCGGGCGGGACGTTGCTGATCTTGGGGCGCGACAAGACGGGGGTTTCTAAACCCCCGTCTATCAATTACTCCCCGTCGGGTACGGGCGACGGAGTAGGCGACGGCGACGGCGTGACGTCGAGCGTAACGTAGACCATTTTGTCGGTCTTGAAAAAGAACGGGCGGAAAATCGCGGACACGTAATTCGCGATTGCCGCGCCCCCCGTGAGGAACGC
>JACMMA010000790.1 GCA_014379275.1 Armatimonadota bacterium
GCCAGAGCGGCAGACCCGGGCCGATGACGTTTGATGTCGCGAAGATACCTAGTTGCTTGCCGAGCACTTTATGGTCGCGCTTTTTCGCTTCCTCTAACCGCTCCAGGTACTCCGCAAGTTGCGTTTTTTTGTTGAACGCCACGCCGTAGATGCGCGTGAGTTGCGGGTTCTTTTCCGAACCGCGCCAGTAGGCCCCGGCGATGTTCATCAATTTGAACGCGCCGATCCGCCCGGTGCTTTCGATGTGCGGTCCCTTGCACAGATCGGTGAAGTCCCCCTGCGTGTAGAGCGAGATTTCCGCCTCGTCCGGCAGGTCGTCGATCAGCGCGACTTTGAACGGCTGTTTTGTTTCCTCGAAATAGGCGCGGGCTTCGGCACGCCCCATCACGGTCTTCGTCAGTGGCAAGTTTTCCTTGACGATCCGCGCCATACGCTCTTCTAGCGCAGGCAAGTCGTCGGGGGTCAACGGGCGTGAGAACTTGAAGTCGTAGTAGAAGCCGTTCTCGATCACGGGACCGATCCCGAACTGGGTGTCGGGGAACAGTTCTTGCACGGCTTGCGCGAGGACATGGGCGGCGGTGTGCCGCATCCGGGAAACAAAATCGGACGGGGCGGATAACTCGTCGTTCAAACCTTCCGCAGGTTCAAGGGCGTCAGACATAAGTAAAAAATACTCCCACACAACAGGATAACATCAGTATAGCGTGTGAAGGCAGATTTGAGAAGGAGTGCGAATATCTATTCGGATGCAGGTGGCAACGGCATTTGTAATCGTTCGCGAGTATCGTTGACAGTGATACCAACGCTACGGCTGGTATCGAGAATATTGTCCAGCACTTCATTTGCTTTTCTTCGATCCTGCGGAAAAACAACAAGGGGTGGTATCCAGCGGTACGTTTCCTTCCCCATCTTGATTGCCAAACGGTATCTTCCGCGACCAGCAAATGGGAGCATAGTCCCTCCAACGAGAAGTGCTAGAGTCCAACCAATAGTGCGGGGACTGATACCACCTCCGAAGAAAATAGTAGACATCATGAACAACGCGAATAGTATCATGACTACCGAGAAAAAATAAAACCCGTAAGGCTTAATAGTTTCGGTTTGCAAGATATCGATATTCCCCAGAGGAACCCGTTTGAAATAGTTCGGATCACCAGAAATTACAAACTTCGTCGCGGGGATGTAGACAGCACGGTCGCTGATGGCAAGTCGAAATAGCGGGCTTTTTTCGGAAGCGGCAAAGTGAATATCCGTGCGGATTTGCTCATTCGGTTCTAATTCAAGAATATATGGCATGACAGTTTTTGTGTTTCTCCGATAGAATCCTTGATCATATTGTAGCGTGCAAGATATTGTTATACAGTGAGCGCATCGGACGCGCCGGAAAGACTATCTACCACTCGACCTGTAGGCCACGTTCCCTGAGGCATCGGCGGTCGGATGGTTTCCTAGGTGAGCGGGAACGGTACGATTTCGCTTGCGCGAGGACATGCGCGGCGGTGTGCCGCATCCGGGAAACGAAATCGCACGGGGCGGATAACTCGTCGTTCAAACCTTCCACAGGTTCGAGGGCATCAGACATAAGAGAGTTACTCCCACACAACAGGATAACGTCAGTATAGCGCGGGAAGGAGGATTTGAGAAGGAAGACGGTTCGACGCGGCGCGGCTGTGTTACAGACCGGTTGCTCAGACGGCGCGGCGGGCACGCGTTGAAGCCCATGTACGTCATCGAAACGCTGTCACCCCCGGATTCTGCCCGACTTGTCCTACAAAATAAAAAGTTTAAGCGCTTAATGTTTTCTCCTTGCAGGTTTAAACGCTTCATGTTACAGTGTTGCATGCCGATATCCACTTTACGCGATGTTGCGAGAGATTGTGGCGTTTCCTCGGCAACCGTATCGAATGTACTGAACAACACGTCCCGCCCGGTACACGCACGGACGCGGGCACGAGTTCTTGAGGCGGTTAAGCGGCTCAACTATTTTCCCAACGCAATGGCGCGGGGTTTGCAGGGGCAACGTTTGAACATGATCGGGATTCTTTTCGGCGTCATAGAACCCGAGATCATCACCAACCCGTATGCCGCGCAGATTGTGAAAGGCATCTTTTCTGCCGCCGCGGACGGGGGGTACAACGTCGTTTTCTGGACATCACGCTGGAAGAGCGCGGCGGCGTCCGCGGCGGCGTTGCGCGACCGACGCGTGGACGGATATATCGTCCTTGCGCCGACGCTCGACTCGGACATCGTCGGCGGGGTCGCGTCCCACGGCATTCCGCAGGTCGTCATTTCGTCGCGGTATGTTCCCGAAGGGGTAGCGTACGCGGATGTAGACAACCGCGCCGGACTACGGATCGCTACCGAACACGTCATCGCGCTCGGTCACACGCGGATCGCGCACATCGGCGGGGACATTGGGCAACCCAGCGTCGCCGACCGGCGGCAGGGGTTTTACGACGCGATACTCGGCGCGAACCTTTCGGTCCCTCGGGAATACGATATCGATAGTTGGTACATGGTCGAGGAGTGCAAGCCGCATGTCCGTGCATTGCTACAACTCCCACAGCGTCCGACCGCAATTGTGACCGGAAGTGACAACATCGCCGTCGGCATCTTGCAAGTCGCGCAAGAGATGGGGATCGCCGTTCCGGGGCAGTTGTCCGTCACCGGGTTCGATGACATCCCGCCGGCGACTTTAGTAACGCCGCAACTGACCACGGTGCGTCAACCGTTGACCGAGATCGGGGGACACGCGACACAGATGCTGATCGCGCAGATCGAGGAGGCAACCCGCCCGGCAGAGAAATGGGTCGCCCAGCCGAAACTCGTTGTTCGTGGTTCCACCGGACCGGTGCCGAACAACATTTTGTAGAGGATTTGCTCGAGAGAAGATCACGTTTCCATTGTTCGCAGACCAGACGGCGGTGAATACGCCGCAGACGTTGCTACTCAAGAAACCGGGCTGTCGGCACGATGTCGTGTCCTTTGCCAGCAGACCGGTACGCCGCACTACTCCGATCGGAAACCGGTCGGTTCGCACTCGCATATCAAGGAGCGTAGTCTATGTATCCGTCAAACACTCAGTTTCATCCTGCCCGGCAATCCTCCGGCACCTCTCGCCGCGCCACAAGCGCATTCACGCTGATCGAGCTACTCGTTGTCATCGCTATAATTGCGATCCTCGCTGCGATACTATTCCCCGTCTTTGCGCAAGCCCGTGAGAAAGCGCGGCAAACGTCGTGCCTGTCCAACGAAAAACAGATGGGGACCGCGATGCTGATGTATGTTCAGGACTACGACGAGCAGTTCCCGATGCTCCAATGGTACGACGCGAACAATCAGCCGATCATCTGGAATTCGGCGATCTACCCGTACGTCAAAAACGGGCAGGGGAACGTCGTCGCCGGGACGACCTATTACTACGGCACGGGCGGCGTCTGGAGTTGCCCGTCGTTCCCGTCGCTCCAACCCGCCGAGTACGGGATTAACTGGACACTATCGCGTAACGGGAACGGGACATGGGCTTCGACACAACCCGGGTTCAAAATGATCACCGTCGGACTCCCGGAGATTGACAGCCCCGCCGACAAAATCATGATTCTGGAAAAGGGCGAAGCGTATGTCGCTCCCGACGGCACGAGTTACGCCCAGCCCCACTTCGACCCGTCGCAATGGAACTGGACCGACGGACTAGCCATGGTGAACGGTCAGCCGACTCTGCCGCCGACGCATCGGGAGTTCAACACGGACGTGGACGCGGGAACCAACGCCGCTTTCGGCGGGTGGGGAGCCAGTCCCGGCAACATGCCCCGTTTCCGCCACGCGAAAACCTGTAACGCGGTTTTCGTAGACGGTCACGTCAAAGCCGTTGTTCGGGGGCAGATGGACTGGTTCAAAAACATCTACATCAAAGGACCCCACGAGAGCCTCGGCGGTGATCCGTACTAAGTTAGGAAACATCATGACAGAGACTAATCGAACCCGAACCGGAGTCTGTATGGCCATCGCCTGCACGTTGACGATGCTTACCGGATGTAGCCAGAGCGCAGACAAGGCAAAAACGGCGACAGACGGCGGTCGTCCGGCAACCGCTGGGACTGCGGTAGTCATGCCCGAACAGGCACGGGTAATCGCCGCACAGAACGCACAAGGGGCGGAAGCCGATGCCAAGAAGCGCGCATCGGCTATGGCGAAGTCAGCCCCGAAGAGCCAATGACGCCAGGGGAGGCGCGGACAGCCGTGCCTCCCGCCCTCTGGATAAGACACGAACTCCCGTGTTTTCGGCACGGGAGTTCGTGTCTTATCCAGAGGGCAGGTTTGCCGTCCCCTCCTCTAGTATGGTATAAACGACGCGGAAGAAACCCCTGTGAACGTCGTCCCTGAAAGTTCGTCCCCACTTCCCTCGACGGCCCCCGCCTCGCCGCGATCCCCCTGGATTGCTACACTACTGACTCTGTCCGGCTTAGTTCTTTTCAGTATACTCGCCGGCTTCTGGAGCTATTACAAGCAGGTCACTATCTGGCAAGCGTGGGATGACGAAGGCTACGTGATGATCACGGTATCGCGCTTTCTGCAGGGGAAGCCGCTTTACACCGATGTCTTCTCGCAGTACGGACCCGCGTATTATCTGTTCCAATGGCTGGCGCTCGCACCGGTATCGCATCGGGTGACCCACGACGCCGTGCGTATAGAAACGCTTTGCTTCTGGGGCTACGCTGCGCTCGTCGCTGGCTTAACTGCCTTCCGCCTGACGCGATCCCCGGTCGCCGCGTTCGCGGCGCATCTTCAAACTACCGCGATCCTGCACCAGTTGACATTCGAACCCGGTCATCCGCAAGGGCTATGCCTTTTTCTGCTCAGTAGCGCGGCTTTAGCCGCGACCTTCTTCAAGCCGGGTTCCGCGCGCCGCAACGTCACGCTGGCATTCGGCATCGGGCTTTGTATCGGCTTATTGATCGTGGTCAAGGTGAATCTCGGTATCTATTTCGGTTTCGCCGCAGTGCTGACACTGCTACTACTTTCCCCTGCCACGCGTCTGTGGAATGGCATCACGGCGATTGCAGGACCCGCGTTATTGGTCGGATTTGTCGCGTTCCTTGTACGTAGCAATGCCAGTCTCGAATGGGTGCAATCGCTCGCCGTTTGCGTGATTGTCGGGGCGGTTGGGGCGTTCGGCGTGGCTCGTTTCGTCTGGGTGCGGAGCCATGTACCCGAAACAGCACTTGCCGGCGAGAGGTTCTCCGTGACGTGGATGATCGCGCCCGCCGTGATCGGCGCACTGATCGGCGTCACCGTGCCGGTATTGTTTATTCTTCTACGCGGAACCGCACCCGCCGACCTATGGCCGGGCATGATTGGGCAACATGTCGGTTTCGATTCGAAATTCATGATACCCATTGGCGATAGCACGAACTGGGTACGCTCTGGTGTGATTACCGGGCTCGTTTCTTTCTTGTTCGTCGGCGGACTGTTCGTGGCTACCGAGCGTCAGCGCAGCCGTGTCGATGCGCCGACCACGAACGGCACGCCTCCTGCACCTGGTACACTACCGCTCCTGATCCTGTTGCTTGCCGCTTTGCGGTTGCACCTGGGTGTTCAGGGCTTGCCGCAACTGGCCATCGCGACGGAGGAGCGGTATTTTTTGAGTCTGCTCCCGGTGCTGTGGTTGGTTCTGGTGCCCCGGTACTTCGCGCCCTTACCAGACAGTAACGCGGTGTTGACGCAATTTCTGCCGCGCGTTCTCCTTGTGTTAACTGGGACGATAGAAGGATTGTGGGCATACCCGGTGGCAGGAACGCAACTTAACATGGCGTCGTTCCTGCCGGGTCTATTGAGCGCAGTGTTACTTGCCGATGGAATTTCCGAAGCCGCCGGAGCACTGACCCGTCTTGCCGCGGCCCGCCGTAAAACGTCCGGAAACGCGTCGCCGAGGGAAAATCTGGTAACCGGTATTCCTGCTTTGCTTGGGGTACTGACCTTCATTTTCGGGGTGAATAACTTATGGGAAATGGTTTCCACGCAGAAGGCGGCGTATACACGATCGGTCCCCCTCAACCTGCCCGGATCGCGATTGATACGCTTACAACCCGAACGGGTGGCGGTTCTGCAGGCCGTGACACGATATCTACGCGATAATTCGGACTCCGTGGTGATGTTGCCAGGAATGAACAGCTTCTACTTTTGGTCAGGGCGTGAGCCGCTGAACGGATCAAACACCACTTCGTGGATGTATTTACTGCCTGTTGAGCGGCAACAAGAACTGGTAGCCCTTTATCGTAACCCCGCCCGGGGCGGGCGCGTCGTCGGTTTATACAACGCAAGCGCACTGAATGTATGGCTCGCTCCAGATCACCACAAGCAGGACGAAACACAAAAGCCGCTCTTTCGTTATCTGACCTCGGATTTTGTTGCGATGCAAAAGATAGGTGACTACGTGTTGCTAGTCCCACGAAATTCCGTCCGCTGACTTCACGAATCTAAAAACAGCCAACTTTACGACGATTCGCAAAGTGCTGAGTAAGCTGTTGGCCGACCTTTACAACGCGACGGTATCGGCGATTGCTTTCGAGGTTTGCGATTGCGTTTCGACGAGCTTGTAGAACTCGCCCTTCTTCGCCATCAGCTCCGCGTGCGTGCCAACCTCGGCGATCTTGCCTTTGTCGAGCACCACCAACCGGTCGGCGTTGCGAAGCGTCGAAAGGCGGTGCGCGATGGCGAAATACCTACCTTCCAGAGAAAGATGATACAATCTTTTCCAGTATATGGCTTTCACTTGTATCGAAATCTGCTCAGGTGCCGGTGGGCAATCGTTAGGTATCGAGGAGGCGGGCTTCGAACATCTGGCACTCGTTGATGACGACCCCGACTGTTGCGCGACGTTGCGGATAAACCGCCCCGGATGGAATGTTATACAGAAAGACGTTCGCGAATTCACCGTCGGCGATTTCAGTCCCGTGGATCTGTTCGCGGGCGGGGTGCCCTGTCCCCCCTTCTCGGTCGCTGGTAAACAACTGGGCTGTGACGACGAGCGCGACCTATTCCCGCAAGCGATCCGTCTGATACAGGAGTGCCGTCCCCGAGCCATCATGCTGGAAAATGTGCGGGGGTTTCTGGATGCGAGCTTCGCCGCATACCGCACCAACCTGTTTTACAGCCTCGAAAGCATGGGCTACCGTGTGCATTGGAAACTGCTGAACGCCTCGCATTATAATGTCCCGCAACTGCGCCCGCGCGTCGTAATAGTCGGGCTGCACGAAGATGTTAAGGGGGTGTTCCAATGGCCCGACCCGGTTCATTCGCCGGAACTTTCCGTAGGTAACGTCTTGTACGACCTGATGGCGATAAACGGGTGGAAAGGCGTGGACAAGTGGCGAGACGGTGCTACCGGTGTCGCTCCCACCCTCGTCGGGGGGTCCAAAAAGCACGGCGGACCCGACCTGGGACCCACGAGAGCGAAGCAAGCTTGGGCGGGTCTTGGGGTAAATGGGCACTTGATCAGCAAAGATCCGCCACATGCCGATTTCGAAGGCATGCCGATGCTGACCGTTAGGATGGCGGCACGTATCCAGGGCTTCCCGGACGAATGGCAATTCGCGGGGAAAAAAACGAGTTCCTACCGCCAGGTAGGGAATGCCTTCCCCCCGCCGGTCGCCTCCGCCGTCGCCCGCGCCATCGCGTCCTGTCTTTCCTGAAGTTCTATGACTCTACCTTCCCCTGCCTCACACTTCGCCGCCGAACGCCAGCGGTTTCACGCCTCCCTTTTACGTTCGGTGCTACAAGTGGGTGTGGGCGGCGTGGTTACCAACGCGGATAAAGATAGCAAACTCAGTGTCGCCATCGCCGCGGGAATTTACAGCCTTCTAACATTTGGCACTGTGAATCCCATCGGGCAAAGGCTACCCGGGCAGACTTCAGGCAACACGTTCGAGGATTTGGTGGCTTCGTTCTTGCGGTCAACGTTCGTGACGCATTTGCAACACCTGAGACCGGGCACCTGGCACGTCGAGCGGATCACCTCACGCCAGCAGTCGAGCATCCCTTTGGCGAACTACGAGCAGTATAAACATCTTTCCGACCTGCAAAAAGCGGTCGTTGGTAATAACCGCCTCCGCGCTATCTTGGGGCAGGGCTATGTCATTGCTCCAGACGTGGTCGTTTCGCGGGACCCGGAAGACGATCATACTATTAACGGCTCCGCTAACCTGATCGACCAGACGGTAGCACGTCGCGCCAGCCTTCGCAAAGGCTACAATCCGGACCCCATACTCCACGCGAGTATTTCCATGAAATGGACGATACGTAGCGATAGAGCGCAAAACGCCCGCTCGGAGGCACTGAATCTGATTCGGAACCGTAAAGGGAAGTTACCACACGTCGCAATCGTGACAGGGGAACCTTTGCCGAGCCGTATAGCATCCATCGCGTTAGGAACCGGGGATATAGACTGCGTTTATCACTTCGCGTTATACGAGTTGTATGAGACGATCAGCACGGGGAACTATCCGGACGCTCTGGAAATGTTAGACATTATGATAGACGGGAAGCGACTGAAAGACATATCCGACCTCCCGCTTGACCTCGCGTTGTGAACGCAGACACGTCGGTAATGATGAAGACGTGTCCGCACTCAGTCCTACAACGCGACGGTATCGGCGATTGCTTTCGAGGTTTGCGATTGCGTTTCGACGAGCTTGTAGAACTCGCCTTTTTTCGCCATCAGCTCCGCGTGCGTGCCAACCTCGGCGATCTTGCCCTTGTCGAGCACTACCAACCGGTCGGCGTTGCGAAGCGTCGAAAGGCGGTGCGCGATGGCGAACGTCGTGCGCCCCTGAACCAGATTACCGATCGCTTTCTGGATGTTTTTCTCGGTCTCCACATCTACCGACGAGGTCGCCTCGTCCAGAATCAGGATGCGCGGGTTGTGCAGGATGGCGCGGGCGATCGAAATACGCTGACGCTCGCCGCCGGAAAGCTTGCCGCCCTTTTCGCCGACCGACGTATCATAGCCGTCCGGCTTGGCGACGATGAAGTCGTGGGCACA
>JACMMA010000791.1 GCA_014379275.1 Armatimonadota bacterium
GGCGATTAAATTCTCTCGCAAAAGAAAGTTGAAGTTTTACGCGCGGGGTGTCGTCTAAGGTAGGGCGAGGGTCATACACAAAGGATCGTACCCGTCGCACTTTTCTTACGCCTATGTCTGTCTTTCGCTTTGCTTTCTCTCGCCGCACCTTGAGTGCGTCCGTCTTTCTACCGGGACTCGTTTGCGCCATTACCATGCCCGTTTACGCGCAAACGTTGACACCCCGCCCGACTAATGTCGTGAACGACAAGTTCGCCACGGTGTCTTCCGGCTCGCAGTCCGTGGTTCGCGTCGCCGTACCAGGTAGCGCCACCGATGCCGCGACACGCGACGCGGTCACGAAAAAACTGAAGGCCACCTGGAAGATGCAGGGGCGAGCACTGTCGCGCTCCGCGCAGACTCTGGAAAAAACCGGTCTTTTCAAAAACAAACGAGCGATCATACCTATCTCGACGATCATCCAGGTCGAGAAAAATGGTGTGCCCGTGACCCGTTCCTGGCGAACCCGCGCTGTCGGCGGGGGAAGCCTGACGTTCCGGTACAGCGGTTTTTCCGAACAGGACCAGGTTTTCATCGCCCGACTGATCTCCGAGTTTTATCCGCGTATCGAGACGCTCTACGGCAAACCCGCCGTCTCGGGTGAAGTCGAAATCATGAACGTCGGGACGCTGGATACGAGCCAGATCCCACAGGTTCAGCGATTCGCGTTCGGCGGCTACGATGTTTCCAACAACCGGATCATGTTGCCGATTTTCCAGAACAACGACACATTCGCACAGGCTCTTCTGCTAAACCTGATCCACGCGTTCCACGGTCCGGCGGTGTTCCAATATGACGCCTGGGAACAAGGATTCGCCCGTGCCGCGGCGTCGGTGATTGCCCGGGATCCCCAGTTCGGCTTTCCAGACGCCTCGGCGAACAGCCTGTTCTCGCACCTGCGCTGGTATGATTTGCTGAATCAACCGGGGCTCGGCAACCCGACGTTTTTTCCGCCTGCGCAAGCGAACACGGTCCTTGAGACGACAGCGGGCGGGTTTACGCTGGGCAAGATGACGTTCCCCCGCATGGGGATGAGCGGGGCTGCCTGGCTCAAGGTTTACATCGAGGAGCCGAACTTCTTCCGCCAGTTCAACGAAGCATACTACGCCCAGTTCGAACCCGGCGCGTCGCCGTCGCTTGCCGGAAATGTCCCGGCATTAAAAAACATCGCCTCGCCTCTTCTTCCCAATGGGGTAGAAGGACTCCCGTTCGAGGACTGGTTCCGCCGTCAGTATGTTCTGGATACCTCGGTCTCGGTCGGGCGTAAATTGTACGCCTTGGTCGTGCCAGGGGACTACGATGGTGCCGATGGGCAATCGCATCTGGTGCAACTTCTTTACTACCGTACCAGACCTGGCGGCGACGAAGATTTGCTCGACGGTCGGGTTTACGCGACGTACCACGATGCGACCGGCGCGACGATTCGGCTCGGCATCGCTTCGGAGCAAGTCGAATTGTCGGACGGCGAAGGCTCGATCACTACGCAGTCGTTTCAAGAGCGCGAAGGCCGCCTGACGATGGACTTCACGGTCGGCGCGGAGTCGGCACGCGCCTATGTCACCGGGGGATATAACGGCGACCTACAAGCCGTTGTACTCGGCGCAACAGGGAACGGCCGTGATGTCACCGTGACGCAGACGCGACTCAACTCTTCGGACGAGCGCATACAAACCGCCCGCACGGATGGGGCAGCGTTTAGTGTCAACCTCGCAACCCCTGGTAACGACCTTGCAAAGACGGTCATCGAGTACACGGACGGAGCAGGTGCGAAGAGAACCTATCGCCGAAACACCGGTGACGGTCAGGCGTATCTGGTGCTGCGCCCCGACCAGAACGGCGGCGATCTGACCACCGTTTCGCGCACTTTTCCCATTGGGCAGGTGCCCTACTTTATTTCTTTCCCGTTGCAACCACTAACGACGAGCATTCCGGATGCGCTGTCTCTGGGCGCCACTGACTTCGTACTGTCGCACTGGGACCCGGTAACGACGCAGTACGGGACAGTAACCCCGGACCCTACGGCAAGCATTGGCTCTCTTGCGCCGGGACGGGCATACTGGTTCAAGCCGGTCCCCGTGGATCGGTCCCGACCCGAAGTCGCCGTCCAACTCACCGGCACACTGCCGGTCACCGACGTTGATTTTGCCGTCCCCGCCCGTTACGGGTGGAACATGATCGGTTCACCGTTCACCAGCGATACGACGAACGTCAACGACATTCTGGTTCAGAACCAGAACAATGACTCCTATACCTGGGAGGAGGCGGTCGCCCGAAACCTGGTCGCCGCGCGACCCTACCGATTCGACCGTACA
>JACMMA010000792.1 GCA_014379275.1 Armatimonadota bacterium
GCCCCACCCGCCACGTCGGTTCGCCGCCGCGGCCAGTTTCTTGATCTGCGGAAGGGAAAGCGATTTGGTCAGTTCCTTGTTGATCTGTGTCGCTTGCTCGTTAGTCAGGGAAGGCTTGCTTTTCCACTTGTTCACGACGGCGAGGATCGTCTTCGCCTGTACGGGAGTGAACTTAGTCTTCGGGTCCGTTTCCATGTCGTCGAAAGCACGGAGCGTCTGGGAGAGCGCGAAGACCTGTTTATTGTTTTCGCGGAATTTGCGCATCTTGTCCATGTTCGCCCGCATCTCGGGAGTCATCTGGAAGCCGCCGCCAGGACCACCCTGACCCCCGCCCGGGCCTTGCGCCAGTGCCGCCATCGGGGAAAGCAGAAGCGGGAGGACCGCCGCGACCGCAAGAACGAAACGGGAGACTCGCTGAGGAGTCGAAATAATTTGCATACGTTTTCCTTTCAATTCGCGGCCATTTCTGGCCGACTTATTCATACCGTAGGGCTTCGATCGGGCGCAGGTTCGCTGCTTTAAGTGCCGGATAGAAGCCGAAAAAGATACCGACGAACGCCGAAACGCCGAACGCCAGAACCACCGAGGTGGGCGATATGACCACCAACCAGCCGTTCGCCGTCCCGATCGCGTTAGAACCGACCACCCCGACAATGACGCCGAGCAGTCCACCGACCAGCGACAGAAAAAGAGACTCGCACAAGAATTGCCCCAGAACGTCCGCCTTGCGTGCTCCAATGGCTTTGCGGACCCCGATCTCGCGCGTACGCTCGGTAACCGAAACGAGCATGATGTTCATGATCCCGATACCACCGACCGCGAGCGAAACCACCGCGAGGTAAGTAATCAGGGAGCCGAACGTATCTTGCTGGGCGTTCTGCGCTTCCGACAGGTCTGCCTGGTTAAAGATGATGAAGTCCGACGCGGCATCGCCTTCCAGCTTGTGCTGTTTACGCAGGATTGCTTCGACTTCGCCCTGTGCCTTGCGCATCAGGTCGAACGAACGTGCCTGAACACTGATACTGCCCAGGTTCTGCTGCCCGAGGACACGCCGCAGAGCCGTCGTGTAGGGAATATATACTCCGTCGTCCGGGTTACGGAACCCTTGCCCGCCTTTTTCTTTGAGCACGCCGATGACCGTGAAATTGTTGTCGCCGACGCGGATCGTCTTCCCTATCGGCGAAGCGCGGTCGAACAATTCCTTCGCGGTCGAACTCCCCATGACGGCGACACGACTGAGTGAACGGATCTCGTTCGGCTTAAAATAGCGCCCGGTTTTGACGCCGTGGTTCGAAATGACCGGATAAAACTCCCCGGTGCCGTTCACCGAGACGCTGGTGTTCTTGTTGTCATACTTGACCTGCCGGTTGCCGTTCGCTTCCGGCGAAAGGCGCCCGACCGACGGCGCGCCTTTCAGGATCGCGTCGGCGTCGGCGGGCTTGAGTGTCGAGCGTGAACCCTGCCCGAACGAGATGTTGCCGCGCCGCTGGCTACCCGGACGCACCGTGAGAACGTTCGTGCCGAGCCGTTGCAAACTGGCTTGCACCGCGGCTTTGGAGCCTTGCCCGATGGCGATGGCGACGATCACGGCGGCGACGCCGATGATCACGCCGAGCATCGTCAGGGCGGCGCGCAACTTATTGGCGACCAGTCCCCGCAGGGACATGACCACGGTGACATACGCCGGACCCCACCACGGCGGCGAGTAGGGGACATCGTCATCCTCCTCATCCGCGCCGCTGGCGAAAAGCGTCCCGGTAGTGGGAGTGATTGCGGGTGCGCTCATGATTATCGCCCCCCTCTACCACCGCCACCGCCGCCGCCGCCGAAGCCACGTCCGCCGCCGAACGGCGAACCGCCACCCACCGCGCCACCCGGAGCCGTCGGAGGTGCCGGCTCGATGGTCTGCGTGATAATAGTTTCGCCGCCTTTCAGCCCCGAAACGATCTCCACGCCGTCGTTGCCCTCCATACCGGTTTCGACCGCGACTCGGGTCTTTTTCACACCGATGAACGCCGTCGGGTCATCCTTCGACGGTTTGCCGCCGGATGACACTTCGACGTACTTGCCTTTATCATCCTCGCGCACCGCTTCGCTGGGAACGGACACGACGTTGTCTTTTTCTTCCAGAACGAACTCGCACGTCGAGTTCATGCCCGGCTTGAGCAAACGGAACGTCGGCGAGGAGTTATCTACCTCCACCCGCACATGGACACTGGTGACGTTCTGCTCGACGATGGCCTGCGGATCGATGCGCGCCACTTTGCCCTCGAACGGGACGCCGGGGTATGCCTCGAACGACACCTCGACCTTCTGCCCTTCGTCCACGTTCGCGATGTCGGTTTCGTCCACCGTGACGTCCACGTACATCCGGTCGGTGTCGCCGAGTTGGATAATGCTTGTTCCGGTAGAGTTGAGCGACAAGCCGGACGTGATGATCGTTCCTTGCTCGACGTATTTTTGTAGCACCACGCCGCCCGTAGGTGCGCGGACTTCGGTCTGCTTTAGGATTGTTTGTGCGTTGCTTCTGCTGGCTTCGGAGCGGGCGATGGTCGCTTGCGCGGAAACCACATCGAATTGACGAATTTTGTTGTTCGCCGCGTTCGCCTTCGCCTGTGCGAGTGACGCCTCGGAGCGTTTCACCGCGGCTTCGGATTGTAGCAGTGCTGCCTTCGATTCCGCCAGACTGTTGCGCTGGTTGGGAATCGCGACCGCATTCTGCCGCGCCGCATCCAGCGCCGCCTTCGCCTGCGCGACGCGGGCGTTGGCGTTATCCACGTTGGCGGAAAGCTCGTCCGCGATGGTATCAAATCGTGCTTTCGCCGATCCGACTTGCGCCTCGTTCACCGCGAGTGTCGCCCGCGCCTGATCCACCGCGGATTGGGAGACGAATCCTTTCGCGACGAGCGATTCCTGACGCTTGTTATTTATCTGGGCGTTGTCCCGGTTCGCGACTGCTTGATCGTAAGCCGCCTTCGCCGAGGCGACCTGTTGCGGGTTGGTCGCATCCAACTGTTTGCGTTGCTTGACCGCCTGGTCATAGGACGCCTTGGCTTGCGCGATCGCTGCCGATGTCAACGCAGGTTGGGTCGCCGATTGTGTCGCCGCAGTGCGTAGGCGCGCCTGTGCCTGAGCCCGACTCGCCTTCGCTGATGCCAGATCCGCCTCCGCATTGCGGATGGCGATATCGGTCTGCTGCGTTTGCAACTGATACGATTCCTGCGACTGACTTTTTCGCGCGACGGCGGAATCAAGGTCGGCAGCGGCTTGCCGGAAAGTCGTCATCGAATCGGTCGGGTCAATGCGGGCGATCAGCTGACCGTTCGCCACCGTGTTTCCGACTTCGACCGCCAGAATCTTGACCTCGCCACCCGCCCTCGATTTGATGTCTACTGTACGCCATGGTTTGAGCGTGCCGGTCGCGGAAACGGTCTTCTTGATACTGCCGACGGCAATTGTGGCAGTTTTGTACTGCATCGCCGTCGCCTCGGAAGTCGCCGAACTGCGCGCGCGGGAGTAGGCATATCCGCCGCCCGCCGCCGCGATCGCCAGAATAGTGGCGACAATCGCGCCCGTGTTATTTTTTTTACGCCGCACCGGTTTTTTCACCGGGGTCGCGGTATCCGTGCTACTGCTCATTGCCTTGGTTGCCTCCAAATCGTCTACCGCCGCCGCCGGGTGCCCGGCCGCCGCCTGGTCTGCCGAAATCTGCGGGCTGCTCTTTTTCTGTGAAACCGGTCGGAATCGCGAAAAGTGCGTCCTCGAGTGTCGCGTCGGTTTTCATTGCCTTCAACACTAATCGCGTTGTCAGCGGCGTTTCCGCGGGGGCATTGTCGCCGTTCGCCGTGTTTCGTAAATTGGAACTCATCCGGAAAGATACCGTGCTCTCCCCGGGTAGTGACTTCATATTTTTGAGGCGCGTCACCAGCGGCTTCGTCAGTGATCCGCCGAAAGCCCCGGCGTTCTCCGGAAGCATCAGCCGATAGATCGCGGCGACAGGAGTATCACGACCTGCCGAAAACAGCGCGATACCGTCCGTAGACCAGACCTCGCCATCCACCGCGAGTGACGGCGGGGTAAAGCCGCCGCCGGGACCACTCTGCCCCCCGAGACCACCCTGCCCCCTGGGGCGGCGTGCGCGGCGCCCTTCGCCCGTTCCCGGTACGCCCGCACCTCTGTCCGGAAACCCACCCGCTCCTTGCGGAGTAATCGCCGGGGGACCGCCGCCCTCCGGCATGTTGAATTTCACCTCGACGTTCCCCGAAACAAGATACTGACGTGTTTTCGTTCCGATTATTTCTTTGGAAACAAACGCGTTATTCGCGCGAGCCGCCTTGAGATCGACGTTGCCGGTGAATGTCATACGGCTTGCCACACCATCGTCGGCACCGGCATTCCGTCTTCGTTCGCCGTCAATCGCTTCTTTGTAACTTTGCACGTAGTAGGTTTTTGCCGTGGCGTCCAGCGCATACACCTTCTGAGCCATTCCGTCATAAAGCAAGACGGTGGACGGGGCGGACTCCGGTCTGGCACCCATCGGGCGGAACTCGACCCGCGCCAGTGCTCCCTTGATGTGAACGGTGACCGTCTGTTTCGGATCCGTACGTGTCGGCAC
>JACMMA010000793.1 GCA_014379275.1 Armatimonadota bacterium
GCGAATTCGGGGCTACGGTTATGGCTTTCATAGTCGTTTTCTCTTTCTCCCCAACCCCCCTCTCTCATCGGAAGGAAAGAGGGGGAGAACCAACGGCACCAGCACCACTTTTCCCGTCGTCTTGCGGGCGGCGATGGCTTCGTGTGCCTTCGCGGCGTCGGCGAGGGCGAACCGGTCGTCGGTGGTTACTTTGAGTTGCCCCGACAACACCCAGCCGATCAGTTCGCGTAGCGCGCGGGTTACCTGTGCGCCGTCCGCCGCCGACCGGTACAGGACGTAGCCGATCAGCGATTGGCTCTTGAACAGCATATTCAAGATCCGCTCGCCGGACAGGCCCGACGCGTTGCCGGACTGCGCGCCGTAAAAGAGCCAGCGCCCGCCGTCCGCTAAGGCATCGTACCCTTCGCCCGCGACCTCGCCGGTCGCGTCCAGGAAAACATCCGCGCCCTTGCCACCGGTCGCGGCGCGTACCTCCTGCGCCCAGCCCGCTTTCGTATAGTCCACGGCGGCGGTCGCGCCCAATTCTTCGGTCACGAAGCGGCGTTTGTCGTCCGTGGACGCCGTGCCGACCACGACGCCCGCGCCCTTCAGTTTAGCGATCTGCACCGCGAGCGACCCGACCCCGCCCGCCGCCGCGTTCACCAGAACGGATTCGCCCGAACGGACCGGTGCTTCCTCGATCAGGAAGTACGCAGTCAAGCCTTGCACGAGGAGCGCGGTGGCGGTGGCGAAATCCACGCCGTCCGGCAGCGGAACGGCTTGTTCGGCGGACAGCAAGGCGTATTCGGCGTAGCCCCCCGATTGGACCAGACCAAACACCCGCGCACCGGGCGCGATGCCGGACACGCCCGCCCCGACCGATTCGACTATTCCCGCCGCTTCCATGCCCGGCACGAACGGCGGCTTCGGTCCCGGCGGGTACACTCCCTGCCGCGCCATCAGGTCGGCAAAGTTGATCCCCGCCGCCGCCACTTTGACAAGAACCTCGCCTTCGCCCGGTTCGGGACGCGGCTTCTCAACCATTTGCAAAACGTCCGTTCCGCCGAATTGTCCGACTTCGATTGCTTTCATTTTAGTTCTCCAAAAATGCGTAGTCTGTGTAACCTTCCGCGCCCTGCGCATAGAATGTGGCGGGGTTGGGTTCGTTGAAGGGGCCGCCGAGCTTTAACCGCTTCGGCAAATCGGGGTTGGCGATGAACTGCTTGCCCCACGAGACCGCGTCCGCCTCGCCCGCATCCAGAGCCGCCTGTGCCTGTTCCGGCGTGAACGACTCGTTTGAGATGACCGGCCCGCCGAAGCGGCGTTTCATCTCGGGCGTGAATCGCTCCTCGCTGGTGAACGACTCGCGGGTAAAAAGAAACGCGACGCCGCGCTTGCCGAGCTGTTCGGCGACGTAGTTGTAGGTCGCCGCCGGATCGGAATCGATCGCGCCGGAGCCGTCCATGTTGCGCGGCGACAGGTGCACCCCGACCCGACTCGCGCCCCAGACAGAAATGGCGGCGTCAGTCGCTTCGAGCAGGAACCGCGCCCGGTTCTCCACCGAGCCGCCGTACTTGTCTGTACGCAGGTTCGTACCGTCGCGCAGGAATTGGTCGGGAAGGTAGCCGTTCGCGCCGTGGATCTCGACACCGTCGAAACCCGCCGCCTTCGCGTTCACCGCGCCCTGTCGGAACGCCTCGATGACGGCGGGTATCTCCTCCAGAGTCAGGGCGCGGGGCGTGACATAATCCGCCTGCGCATGGTTGGCGACACGAACTTTGCCCAGCGGCGCGACCGCGCTCGCGGAAACCGGTAGCTCGCCGTTCAGGTAATACGGGTGTGAGATCCGACCGACGTGCCACAGCTGTGAAATGACCCGCCCCCCGGCGGCGTGAACCGCGTCGGTGATCCGTTTCCACCCCGCGGTTTGCGCCTCCGACCAGATTCCCGGCGTGTCGGGGTAGCCGACCCCCATCGGCGTCACGGCGGTCGCCTCGGTCAGGATCAGACCCGCCGTGGCACGCTGGACGTAATACTCGCGCATGAGATCGTTCGGGACGCGCCCTTCGTCCGCGCGGCACCGGGTCAGCGGTGCCATGATGATGCGGTTCGGCAGGGCGATGTCGCCTAAAGTGATCGGGTCAAAAAGTGTCGGCATATTCTATTCCTTGCTGTTTCGTGTTCGTCTCTTACCCAGTCCACGGTTGCGGGACCCATTCGTACGATTCCCCCGTTTCCCGGACGTGACCGATACCGGGAAACGGCAGGTGGTAGGAGAAGATTTTGGCGCGTCGTTTTGCCGCGTCCGCGAAAAGACGGCGGCGTGTCTCCGCGGCGCGTTTAGGGGCGACGTCATACGCTGTCGTGTATTCGGGGTGAGCGAATTGCAACGCGAAAAGATGTACCGCGTCGCCGACGACCAGGAGCGAGTCCGCCCCGGATGCGATGGATAGCGCGATATGTCCGGGGGTGTGTCCGGAGGTTTCGACCACGGTTATCGCGCCGATCTTCTCCCCGAAAGCCACGGTTTTGATCTGGCTTTTGAGCGAGGTTAGGAATCTGCGCGCGGTCTGCAATACCCATTTCTGGTCGGTCACGGGAGCCGACATTCCGGAAAGGTCGGGGTTGTCCATCGTCCAGAAATCTTGCTCCGCTTTCGAGATCAGGATAGCCGCGTTCGGGAAGGCGCTCTTTTTATCCGCATTCAAAAGCCCGGCGATGTGGTCGCCGTGCGCGTGAGTGAGCACGATGTTAGTCACTTTTTCCGGCGCGATTCCGAGACGTGCCAGACCTGCTTTCAATCGCCCCGCCGCCGAGCCGAACGCGTTGCCGCCCGCGTCAAACAGGGTGACGCCGTCTCGGTCGCGTAACACGAGCACGTTGATACTGAGCGTGACACGATCTGTCGGCTGAAATGCCGACTCCAGCAGGCGCTTGATCTCGTCCGGCTTGCCTTCCGGCGCGAAGAAGGGTTGCACCGTCGTGGAGGCGATGACACTTTCGTGGATGACGAAAGCATCCATCGCGCCTATCTTGAACGCGTACAACGCCGGTTCGGTCAGGGACAGGGCGGGGGGTTTGAGCGACGATAGCGTATCCGGGTCGCTCCAGGCGGGCAGAGTCGACGCGCCCGCCCCGAGCGAGATTCCCCAGAATGCCCCGTGTCGGAGCAATGAACGCCGTGTTGTCGTTTGCATGGTCGTTGACTTCCCGTAGGACCCGGTTACCAGGCGACAACACCATCTTCGTCGAAAAAGCCGCCGGTCGGGCCGTCGGCGGGTAGCGTGGCGTAGCGCACCGACGCCGTCGCGCCCTGCTCTACGGAGCGCGGTGCCGCATCGCTTCCCATCTCCGTTCGTACCCAGCCGGGGCAGATGGAGTTGATTTTGATCGGGGTCTGGGCCAACTCTTTGGCGAACAATTCAGTAAGCATGTTCAGTGCGGCTTTCGACGTGCGGTACGCGCTCGCATATGCGCCGCCCCCGCCGTACTGGTTTGCCGGGTCCGACATCGCGGTGAGCGAACCCATCGTCGAGGAAACATTGACGATGCGCCCCGCCGGGCTGTTCTTGACCAGCGGCAGGAACGCCTGGGTTGTGGCAATCACGCCCCAGACATTGGTCGCGAACGTGTTCTGGAATGTTTCGAGCGTGGTCTGGCTCGGCGGGGTCATCCAATCCTCTATGATCACACCCGCGTTATTGATGAGAATGTCGAGACGCCCGTACTTGTTTCCGACGGCTTGCGCCGCCGCCTGTACACTCGCGGGGTCGGACGTATCGAGTACGACCACTTCGGCGTTCAGCCCCTCGCTACACAGGGTTTGCGCCGCCGTTTCGCCGCGCCCCGCGTCGCGCGCCCCGATGAGTACGGTCGCGCCGCGCTGTCCGAGTTGCCGCGCGGTTTCAAAGCCGATACCTTTGTTCGCGCCCGTGATGAGCGCGATTTTGCCGTCTAAGTCTTTGGTAGCCATGTGTTTTTTTCCTTTAATATGAGCGTGAATACATGTCGGTCGGGGGTTTTTAAACCCCCGCTACGCATACCGCCCGCCGCCGTGTAGATACAGCGACTCGCCGTTGATGTATTTGTTCGTGATCAAAAACAAAACCGCGTCGGCGACCTCTTCCGCCGTGCCAGCACGTCCTATAGGAACCCGTTTCCCTTCGGCGGCGAGGGCGGCGTCTGTATTATCGCCCACCAGGGAGCGGATCAGCGGCGTGTCCACCATTCCCGGCACGACCGCGTTGACGCGGATCGGGGCGATCTCGAACGGCAGGGCGCGAACCAGCCCTTCCACACCACTCGCAAGCATCGTCGTGATCGCGGTCCCGGCGGACGGTCGCTGGGAAAGCATCCCCGACGTGAACGTGATCGAGCCGGAAGGTTTCAGTTTCGGCACCGCGACCCGTACCACGTTCAGATTTCCCCAGATGCGTTCGTTCACTCCCTGCGCGTAGACGGCAGGTTCGGTGACGGCTATCGGTCCCGCCGAAAGTGTACCCGCCGAAACGTAAACGTGGTCTATACTGGTCAGCGGTGCGAACGCGGCGGATAGCGCGGCGGCGTCGGAAACGTCCGCGACGCCGGTACTTACCCGGTCATCGGCAAGCCGCTCTTTTGCCGTCGCCAACTTGTCCGCACTCCGCCCGATAAGGGTAACGCCCGACGCCCCCTCGGCGAGAGCAAGCCGCGCGGTGGCGAACCCGATGCCGGTACTCCCGCCGACAACGACGAGGTGTTGTTGATCCAGTTTCATCGTCTACTCCCGTTTTGTACCGTTTGGTACAAAACCCCGAAATTCGGTGTGTCAAACACGTCATCAATCCAACAAACTGAGCGCGGTGCGCACCACGTCCGTTAGCCGCCCCGGCTCCGGCCCCGTGCGGCGCAAGACCGACAGGCCGTAAATCTGCGTCATCAAGAACGCGGCGATGCGGCGCGTATCGAGATCGCCGCGAAACTCGCCGGACGCTTTGCCGCGCTCTAACGTTTCGCGTAGTAACCGCTCCCCGGTTTCGTTGAACGCGCGGCTACGAGCGGCGATCAGCGGGTCATGTGGCGCCAGTTCCACCGCCGTATTGACACACAGACAGCCGGGGTCGCCCTCCATGCAGGTCGCGCCGGAATCCCCGACGATGTAATCGAAATAGCCCTGCAACGCCTCCCGCGCCGAGCCCGGTTTTGCCAGCAGTTGTTCCATCGTTTCTCGCATCGCCTCCTGGTAGTGCGCGAGCACGAGCAGGAAGAGTTGCTGTTTGTCGCCGAACGTCGCATACAGCGATGCCTTCCCCATTCCCATCCGTCTCGTCAGGTCGGCGAGCGATGTACCCTCGTACCCGTTCTCGCGAAACAACGCGGTCGCTTCACGGAGTGCCACGCATTCATCGAACTTTCTTGGTCGCGCCATCGCGGTGTCTCCTGTCGGTTGATATGCCTGTTTTGTACCGCACGTTCCAGAAAATAAAATCACGGCCGCCCCGTAGATTTACGGGGCGGCCGTTCCTGTGTACGAACCGTCTGCCTAATCGGTCGCTTTTTCGATACCGACGGTATATTCGTACGGGTTGAAAGTGCTGTCGTTCGTGACGAGGAAGTAGACGGTCGTCGGTTTGGTTAACACGAGACGTTTGTCCTTGCGGGCTTCCTTGTCGATTTCGTTCACATTGAATTCCCACTCCGTGCCGTCCGGGACGCCGAAGCTGTCGAGCAGAACCACATCCCCCCTGAGGTTCGAACTTTTGTCGTTCGTTTGCTTCAGATACAGGCTGATGTCGTATTTGCCCGCGGGCAGTGCAACCTTGTGGTAGTGATAAAAACCGTCCTCGGGCGATTTGGCGAGCATTCCCCCCTTGCCGTTCGCACTACCGATACCAAGCGTTTGTATCTCTTCGGTGTGGTAGGCGAATGGGAGGAACGCTCGCTTTGCCGCCGGGACCACCGTCAGCCAGAACTCCATGGCTTCGTACTTGTTCGTTACCCGGAGGCGCGCACCCAGAGGTTTGGCAAGCCGTAGTGTCTTGGCGACGCGGGCGACGCGATGGACCGCATTCGCGAAAAGCACGCGTTTTTCTACCAGCACCCCGTTCGTTTTTAAAAGGTCCACTTCCATCTGCATGTTCGTGTCTTTTTGCTCAACCAATTTGAGGTCAGCTTGGATCACATAAGTGCCCTTCGGGAATGCGATGGCGATGTCCTTGCTTTCTTTGGCTGCCAGTGTGAAGTGCAGGGTCACGCCGACCGCGCCTTTTTCGGCGGGGCGGTTTTGTGCTAAGCCCGGACTTGCCAGGGACGTAAGAAACAACACCACAATAAATAAAACAGCGTTTAGCTTTCGCATTCGATTTTTTTCTCCGGAGACAGGTTACCGCAGAGCCAGCAGGGACGCTTACCCAGTTTGGATTATCTCACACGTCGGGCATTCGGAAAAAAGAAACCGCACCGCTTCTACGCGGCGCGGTCTTTGTTTGTGAGTGAGCTATACCATCTATCTACCGGGAGAAATCTTAGTGGGTGTGAACACCAGGGAGCGAACAGGCGGCGGCGGTGGTGTGACTGCTCTGGGTCCGGGCGACACCCGGCACACTGGCCCGCACGGTCGGCGTCGCGTCCGTGCGGGCGGCTCCGAGGCTGTAGTTGAGGTGCAGTGTGTTCGCGTCGCGTTCGGTGATTGCGGCGGGCAGATGGGCGCGGGCGTACATGATGTCGGTTTTGACCACGCTATGTCCCTCCATGCCGAACGCATGTCCGAACTCGTGCGCCGCGACCTGTGCCAGGAGCGATGATTTCAACGTTCGGTCGATACGCACCGTCGCGGAAACGATCACGTTATCGCGGTTGCGGTAGGTGACCTCGGTACGTCCGATGGCCCCGTCTGGCAAGTTGCCTTTTTGAACAAAGGAGACGCGGATATCTGCCTCGTCCGTGTTTTCTGTGAAGCGGACGTTCAGGATACCATCGACATGCGGGTTCCAGAGTGCCACGCCTTCTTTCATCGCCGCGGCGTAGTCACGGCCGCAAGGGTTGTGTTTCGCGTCGGGGGCGGCGACATAGATGACAAGTTCGTCTTTTTGCCAACGACGCAGACTAAGAAGATCGGTCGCGTAATTCGGTGCGAACTGAGTAGATTGAACCGCAGGCTCTTGCGCAAGAGCGATCGGGGCGACTGCGGAATCGGGGAGCACACTGCTCGCGGCTTGCAAAAACCCGAACTGCGCGAAACCAGCGCAGAGCGCCGTCACAGCACACAGGGTGGAACCAGCAAATAATGAAAATCGGGAGCGCGACAGCATTTTCGGGGCGAGAACCTTCCCAGGACGTTTGATTGAGGTAAATCAGGCCACCTCAATCATTACCAATGCAATATTCGGGCTGAAGGATATAAATCCTACCTGGTAATTATACCTTATTTTAAAGAATATGCCGTCTGCTAGGATTATCAAGTATATATACTGGGTATGCAATTCGCCGATAGATTAGTCAGTATATGTCTACTAAAGCGAGTTCAATAGCGGTACGCGATAACGTAGACAAACAGGCATTTACTCCACACGATGTCAGGCGAATGACTTTGCCCAGCGTCGAACCATAGTAAAAAATTCTTTTCCATGTTGCCACAAACCCGGTAGGATTGCCGCCGCTGAATCGTCACTTCACCTCCTCGACTCCGGTTTCTGTTAGTTGAAATGTAGTTCCTGCCGAGTCTCGCGAGCGCACCAGCACACGGTACGAGTTTTGCCCGCGCTTCTCATAACGGTCAATGGCGAACCCGGCGAAGGCGTCGAGGATGTTCGTGCGCTCCGTTTCGTCCAGCCCCAGTCCGGTCAGCGAGACCGGATTGAGCGAGTCTGGGACATCGCCTGTCACCGCCTCTAAAGACTGTTGAAGCAGATTCAAGCCGCGTCGCGTCGCCGCGCGGCGTGACCAATCATTCTCATCGATATTCCAACCGCGCGGCGTGAGCGCGACCGTCTGAAGCACCGGATTTAGAAAGCTAAGCGCGTCCCGCTCGAACTCTTCGAGCGGCGTCTGCGGAAGATCAAAACGCGCTAGATTGTTGAATAGCTGTGTCAACGCCTGGGGGCGTCCCACGACGCCGAGGAAGGGCGGCTGGTTCCCGATGGCGATCCCGGTCTGCCCTCTACCGATTTCGATACGCCCGCCCGCGTTCCGCAAGGCGACCCTGCCATCTATCACTTCGACGAAGGTGCTGTTCGCGGACGCGTCGAACCGCACCGAAAACCCGGTGCCACGCGCTGCGGCGACGGCGTTCGGGGTGCAGATCAACGTCTGCCCCTTTATCCCGAATCTCTTAGAGATGCGGGCGACTACCGCCCCGGAAC
>JACMMA010000794.1 GCA_014379275.1 Armatimonadota bacterium
CGCGGCAGACCGCTCACCATCTCGTCGTCGTAGCGGCTGTCGGTCTCGTCGTACAGGTAGCCGGGCGGGGTATATAACCCGTCGGCGTCGCGGGTGTATTTGTGCTTGCCGCCGAAGAAGTCCGTGCGCGGCACCAGCTCCTTCTCGACGTTGTTCTCGACCACCGCCCCGGCTTCCTCGATGCGGATGTCGTACGCGTGCGTCCAGCCGGTCCCGAACGCCCCCGCCCGGTCGTCGCTCGAGTTATACGTGCGCTGGAGGACGAGTCCCGCCCCGCGCCCCGGCGCGACCTGCACGTCGGTGAACGACTTGAACAGGTTGCCGGTGCACAGGTTCACGTCGCGGAGCGAGCGGTGCCAAGGCATCGGGCTACCGGCGTAATACTTGTTACGGTACTGCCCGCGCCCCCGGATGACCCGCATCTCGGCGTCGGTCAGCGACTCGACATCCGCGCGGGGCTTGGTCTGTTTTTCCCGCTCCGCCTCCTCCCGCGCTTCGATCTTCTTTCGCAGTTCGGCGCCGGGCGTCTGGGTCAAGCCTTTCTCGGTCAGTTGCGAGTAGGCTTTGTACACGCGGGGCTTTGCGAACACCGTGCGCGGGAAAAGCAGCCACGCGGTGGTGAGCAGGGTGAGCACCGCGAGCGGTCGTAGAACGCGCTGATTGCGGTGCCGCTGGAACGACATCGCGTCCGCGAGGAGCGAGCCGATGCCGGAAACGGCACCCACTCCGTACTCCTGCTCGGTCGAGTCCGTTTCCGCATCGAAACCCGCCGACGAAAACCCGGTCTGCGCGGACCGGTTACTGTAAGGATTGATCCACCCGAAGAATGCCATGCTCATAGTGTTTATTTCCCGCCCCCGCTTTTCGTTCCCACGCCCGATTTCGTTCGCACGCCCGATTTACTGCCGTCGCCGCCCCCGACCACCGGCGCGGTCGTCAGCGCGGTGTTCGTCCAGATGCGTTGCCACTCCCCGGCGGGGACGACGCGAGTTTTGCTTCGCGCCGTCGCCTCGCCAGGAGGAATAAATGTATCGGAACTGTCCCAGATGGTCACCGACCCGCCGGGGGCGATCTTCTCCACCAGCACGAAATGCCCCGGCTGCACGAGCGCGACCACCGGGAGCACCTGCCGCCTGAGCCCTTCCGCCGTCAGTCGCACCCCCCGCGCTTCGGGGAATCCGTGTCCACGCATCACCCTCTGCATCGCGGCGAAGGAGGAGCCGTTTCCGGCGGTACCTATCTCTCCCGCCAGCGTTTCCAGGGGGATAACCTCCCCCCTCCGTCGGAGCAGTTCGGCGACCGCCTCGGGACCGCACATCGCCGCCTGCCGGTCCCGCTCCTCCTGCGATTTGCGCTGAACCGCCTGTGCCTCTTTCCAGACCGCCTCGGCGTCTTTCGGGATGTCGCCGCCGTGGAGTCGCGCGATCCGGCGCATCGCCCCGTGTACCAGCGGACTCTCGGGAAAGTCGCGCACGAACTGTACCAACTCGCGCTCCGCCCCGGCTTTGTCGCCTAGCCCCATCGTGCAAGCCGCGTGCTGGTAGGCGGAATCCTCGGCGAGCGTCGGTTGCGGGGATTCACCGGGTGCGACCGGCGAAGGGGACGCTTGCGGTGGCAAGGCCTCCGCCTCTTCCCGCGCCTCGGCGAACCGGATCCGCGCCGTTTTGAGGTCGCCCTGCCGCGCCGCCGCGAACGCCATAATGTGTCGCGCCGAGGCGACCGACACGGAGCCAAGTACGGGGCGTTCGCGCCCACCCGTCCGCGCACCCGCTACCACTCTTTTCGCCGCCGATTCCGCCGCTTTGTAGTCGCCGCGGGCGTAGGCACTCCGGGCGACCGCGATCCCGGCGGCACCGGGCGGCACCTTTTTCGTGGACACGATCGCGACGGGCGTGGGAAACCTTCCTGGTTTC
>JACMMA010000795.1 GCA_014379275.1 Armatimonadota bacterium
CCAGCGCCATCATGGACACGTTCCACGTCGAAACCGCGCCCGGCGTGGGGACGGCAGTGATCATGGGCAAGGTGTTGCCGCCCCGGACAGTGGACTGGGATGCCCCGTCCCTGGCACGCGTCGCAGCGGAGATCGCCGAACGTCCGCCGCAAACTTTGAGCGAGGAGTTGCACCGCCAGAATCAGGAGTTACTGCGGACCTTGAACCAGGTCCGGAAGCAGCAGGGCGACTGGGAGCAGCTATACCGGGAGATGGAGGAAACGAACCGGGACATGCTCGCGGTACATGACGCGCTCAGCGACCAGAATCAGGCGTTGGGGCACAGCGAAGCGCGTTCCCGGCTGATGGTCAACGAGGTCACGGACTACGCGATCTTTCTGCTCAGTCCGGAAGGAAATGTCGCCACCTGGAACATCGGGGCGGAACGGATCCTGGGCTACACGGAAACGCAGATCGTGGACGGTTCGGGGCACATCATTTTTTCCGCCGAGGACCAGGAAAACCGAATCCCGGAACAAGAACTGCGTACCGCCTGCGATACCGGACGTGTCGAAGAGGAGCGCTGGCAGGTCCGACGCGACGGCTCGCGTTTCTGGGCGCACAGCGTGATGACCGCCATCCGGGACGCGGAAACGCTCATCGGCTATGTCAAGATCCTCCGCGACGTGACGGGGCAGAAGATGGCGCGCGAGTCGCTACAGTCGGCGTACGAGCGGGAGCGGCATATCACCGAGGTTTTGCAAAGCCCGATGTTGCGAAAGATTCCGGCGGACACGTTGCCGGGGCTGTTGGTGGAAACGTTCTACGAATCCCGGATGAACGAAGCCGAAGTGGGCGGCGACTTTTTCGACGCTTTCACGCTCGACAGCGGACGGATCTTGCTCGCGGTCGGCGACGCTTCCGGCAAAGGGTTGGGGGCCGCCCTGCGCGCGATGCGGGTCAAAGAACTGTTGCGCGCCGCTTTCATCATGGTCGGCGAGGAATCACCGCAACAGGTAGTGACGCGACTCAATAGTTACCTTTGCGGGGTGCAATACGGGCACAGTGACGAGGGCTTCGTGACCCTGTCGCTCGTCATTTTGGATCCGGCGACCAGGGAAGGGGTTTTTCTTTGCGCGGGCTGTGAGCCGCCGCTCGTTTTGCGCGTGAACGGCGACGCGGCAATTCTGAGTGCCCCCGGTATGCCGCTATCCATAGCCGTGGAGGCGGTGTACGAGGCGCACCCCTTCGCGCTTCATCCCGGTGATACACTCGCGCTGATGACCGACGGTCTCACCGAAGTCCGCCACCGGGGCAAGTTTTTAAATTACGAAGGCATGGTGGAACTGGCCCGTACGCGGGCTGCGGCGCCGACGCTCGACGGGATGGGAAAGGGGATCGTGGAAGGCGCACGTGCGTTCGGCAACGGTCGCTTTTCCGATGACGTTTGTCTGCTCCTGGCGCGCTTGTCATAGCCCGCCAGCAGGGAACCCCGCGGCGCCCCCGGTTGTATAGTATGCGGAGGCGAAATGTTTCGCATGACTGACCGTACACCATCCTTTTCCTGGGGAACCATTTCTGGCGTAGCCCTGTTCGCCCTCGTCTTTGCCGCGTTCTGGTTCGCGGTCAGCACCGGACGCGCCGCCGAAAAAGAACCGAGGAAGGCGACCGCATGGACGTTCGCCAAAGTAGATAGCAAGGGGAAACCGAAAGTGAAAACTGAAACCGCCATGTTTGGCGCGGGTTGTTTCTGGGGCGTGGAAGTCACGTTCCGCAACGTGCCGGGTGTCGTGGACGCCGCCGTCGGGTACAGCGGTGGCAAGACCGAGAACCCGACGTACGAGGAAGTTTGTACCGACACCACTGGGCACGCCGAAGTGGTGTATGTCGAGTACGACCCGGCAAAAGTGTCCTACACGAAGTTGCTCGGGGTATTTTTCGAGAACCATAACCCGACGCAACTGAACTACCAGGGGCCGGACCACGGCACCCAGTACCGTTCCGCGATCTTTACGTACAGCCCCGAACAGGAGCAGGACGCGAAGGAGGCAATCGAGAAGTTGACCGCCGAAAAGCGGTATGCAAAACCGATCGCGACAAAGATCGAGCCGGCGAAACCCTTCTATAAAGCGGAGGAGTATCATCAGCGGTATCTGGAGAAGCGCGGTCTGGCGAGCTGCCATATTTAAGGATACTCGGAAACCTCACCCCCCGACCCCTCTCCGTGCCGGAGAGGGGTCGGGGGGTGAGGTTTCCGTGATAGAATGCAACCCAGTTTATACATCGTTTGGGAGTGTTTTATCTGATGAGTACAGCATCAACCGCGGCATCGCCGGGCCGTGTTGAAGAGTTACCGGCGACGGATGCCGGGGTGGCGGGCTATGTTTCGGACTATTTTTCGACCTTAAAGACGCTCCTGGATGCGACGAACGTCGCGCAGATCGAGCAGATTGTTTCCATCCTCCTGGAAACGTTCCAGACCGGGAGGCGTCTCGTACTCTGCGGCAACGGCGGCTCGGGTTCCACCACCTCGCACCTGGTTTGCGATCTGGCGAAAAACATCTTCCTGGATTCGGGCAAGGTGTTCGAGGTGGTCGCGCTGACCGACTCCCCGGCGATGATCACGGCGTGGGCGAACGACACCGACTTCACCAACATTTTCGCCGGGCAAGCACGTACCTGGCTCCGCGACGGCGACGTGCTGATCGCGCTTTCCGGTTCCGGCAACTCGCCCAACATTTTGAAAGCGGTGGAAGTCGCGAACGAGGTCGGGGCGTTCTCGATCGGATTCTGTGGCTACGGCGGCGGCAAACTCGCCGATTTCGTGAAACTGGCGGTCGTGGTCGACCGGCGTAACATGCAACAGGTCGAGGACCTGCACATGATCTTCGGGCACGTCATCTTCTCCGCGTTGCGCGACCGCATCAAAGGGATCATCGCGTAATACAAACCCCGCGCGTGTTCTCCCTCCCCCATCGGAATGAGAGAGGGAGAACACGCGCGAACCGCGTAACTCCTAACAGGATCAAAACGATCATGACCCAACCCGCCATATTCCTCGACCGCGACGGGGTTCTGAACCGATACCTCCCCGGCGATTATGTGAAAACCCCGGACGAACTTGACGTACTGCCGGGGGCGGGCGAAGCCGTGGCGCGGCTCAACACGCTTGGCTACCCGGTGTATCTTGTTTCCAACCAGCAGGGCGTCGCCAAAGGATTGATGACCGACGCGGACCTTCGAGCGGTGGACACGAAACTGCACGCCAGGGTCGCGAAAGCGGGCGGGACCATCCGTCAGTCGTATTACTGCACGCATCACAAAGACGCCAACTCGACGCACCGCAAGCCGGAACCGGGTATGATCCTCGAAGCCGCCCGCGACCATGACCTCGACCTATCCCGCTCCGTTTTCGTCGGCGACACGGAAACCGACGCGCAGGCAGCACGCGCGGCGGGCGTGGGTACGTTTATACTCGTACTCTCGGGCAAATTCGCCGGTCGCCCCGAGGCCGCGACCGACTTTACGCGATTCCCCGTGCCGCCCGATTACATTTGCGCCGACTTGCCGGAAGCCACGGATTGGATTGCAACACAGGACGCACAACTCCTCAAGTCTGTCGGATGATTTGAATAACTATCCGATCCACTTGAGGAGTTGTCATTGTTCGTTTGCTGTGCCCGGTTGCCAGGTAAAGACACTGGTTGTGGTGTCGTCTTCGTTGCGACGATTTTCTGTGAATAGCATCCCTGATTTCGTCAATACACGGTGTGATGCAATGTTCTCCGGCGCGATTGTGGCAATGATCGAGGTCAGGTGGAATGTCTGAGCACCGTAGACAAGCATAGCGCGGACCGCTTCGGTAGCGAAACCCCTCCCCCAAAATGGGCGCGAAAGAGCGTATTTGATTTCAGCCTGAGGTTGCCCCCCCGGATGCACGATCCCACAAAAACCAATCACCATGTCCGTCTCGCGCAACACAAGTGCGGACATGCCATACCCACGTTTCGCATAATTGTTGTGAGTGACATCGATCCAGCGGGCACACTCTTCACGCGGCAGGGGTTGCCCATCGTCGACCCAGCGCATTGCCTCAGCATCGCCATACACGCTGTACAAAGCGTCGGTGTCGTCAGGCGTTAGTTTTCGTCCTATGAGGCGAGATGTTTCAAATATTATATGGGACATGGTGCAGTGAACCCTGTTTTGAAAGTGTTGGATCAGGAACCTTCCGCAGGTAGTTTATTCTTACTTCGTTTGTGTCGCTACCGTTACTTCGCCGATGGTTACGGTTTCTTTGTTTTTTGTCAGGCGGAGCGAAAGCGATTGGCGTTTCTCGGTCGGTCGTCCCCAGTCGGTGAAGACCGTCGCCTGTACCGTGGTGCCACCGGTTATCTTCTGTTCGCGGCTACCGTAATAATTCGTGCGGATGCGGTACTTGCCGCCCATGTTGCGCCGGACGAAATACTCCTCGGGACCATAGCCCTGCGTGAAATCGTCCGACATGCGCCCGCCGATAGTCGTGCGGTTGTGGCTGTAATAACACTCCTCGCC
>JACMMA010000138.1 GCA_014379275.1 Armatimonadota bacterium
ACCATCGGCACCCCGGCGTTGAGGAGCGTTCCTAACTGCCGGAACATCATCGCGAGTTCGGGGAGCGGCACCGACACCAGGAACGGCGCGATATGCACGCTGCTTTGCGCCCCGATGCGCGGAGTACGCGGCGTGAGGGGGTGAGCCGACGTAAGCGAGCCACCCGTTTCCGTCGCGCCGCCCGGCAGTAGCACGTTCGCCGGCTGGGCATTCATCGTCTGCGCGAGATGCAGGGTAAATAACCCCTGTTCGCGAAGCGAGCTTGCCGCCCCCCGCGCATCGTCCGCCTCGATGATGCCGGAAACGTCTTTGCCCTCTAAATCTCTGGCTTGATACGTGAATGTTGACATAATGGGTCGCTCGGTTTTCTTTCCCGTATGTATACTAACGCGAAACGGAAACCAATCGTTTCGCCAGTCTACCGGGGTTAACACCACGGACGCCGGAACAACGGTGGAATTTATTCCCCGAACAGTTCCATTACCGCTTTCAGGGGACCGACCGTGGCCGCGATAGTCACGTAGCCCGCGGATATTGCCGTCACCAGGAACGCCAGCCGCTTCTGGGCGTTCTTGGCGTCCTCGGTCGCCTTCGCCGCCTGCTCCTGATAATACGCCGTGACGCGGTCGAGCATTTCGGTCCACTGCCCGGTGCGTTGCCCGGTGATAAGCAGTTGTAGCGGGTCATGCTCCAGAAGCCCGGTGGCTTGTAGGGCGGCATCCAAGCCGTTCCCGGCACGCAAGACGGTTACCCCGCTGAGCAGTTTGTCGCGATAAACACTGTTGGGGACGGACTGCGCCGCCGCCGTATACGCCGATTCGGGCGATACCCCAGAAAGCAGAAGGCGGCGCAGAAGGCGCGTGAACGCGGCGACGGCGCGGGTGTAGGCGAGTTTACGCATCGCGGGAAGCATCAGGGCGATCTTGTCCCGCGTCTGCGCCGCGAACGGTTGCCGCCACCACCAGCCGGCAAGCTCGCAAAGAAGATGCAGGGCGATCCCGATCGGCACCCACAAGAATAAAAATTCTTGACCGACTTTGGTGAAACCGGCGAGACCCTCGGTAAAAATCGGTTTGAGGTTATTCAGGAGCGGTTGCAAAATGAGGAAAGACCACACCGACTGCCAGAATAACAGTTTGGGCACCCATATCCCCTGGCGGAGCGCGGCGTCGCCCTCCGCGCCGAGTGCGGCTTCCTCGCAGGCGTATTCCAGGAAGCCGCCGGTTTCTCCCGCGCCGAACAGCCCGACGACGTGCGCGGGAAAGACATGGGGGTGTTTGGCGAACGCCCCGGCGAGCGATTCGCCGCGCCCCGCCGCCATGCCCGCATCCTGCGCGGCACGGGAAAGTCGGCGGTTCGCGGTGCGCGGGGCGAGGTCAGCCAGCGCGGAGAGCGGGGTGAACCCGGCATGCAACAGCGACGCCATCTGCCGGAAGAAAGTGGCGAGATCGGCGGGCGGCACGGCGGGCGCGAATGCCGTGATTGCGGGGAGCCCCCCAACCCCCAATGCTGGGGGAGCCGGAAGGGATGGCGGAGAATTCCGTCCAACGGTCGGGCGCGCCGCTCCCCCTCCGGCTCCCCCAGCGTTGGGGGTTGGGGGGCTCCCCGCAATCACGGCATTCGCCTTTTCCACGTATACCCGCACCGAGCGGTAGCCGCGCTCCGACAAACGCAGTTCTATCTCCTGCGCGTTCGCGGCTTCCACAGTGCCCTGTTGCGTTTGACCGGTCTTCGCGTCCGTCGCCTCGTATCGAAACATTGCCATACGCTTACTAAAACGCCCCCCGCGCCCCGTTCGTTACGCGCTTATTGTACCGTTCGCGGGAAAAACACGGCGCATCGCGAAGCGGAATGCGAAACCGACCGCAAGTAGAAGGCAACCCGACGCGATCACGGGGAGCGGGAGCGACGCCGCGAGTAGGATACACGCGCCGAGTCCGACATACGCGACGACGCGCGGGAATCGCTTTTGCTCCCCGGTCAGGCGTAACGCGGCGAGATTCGCGACGGCGTAGTAAAGCAGTATCGCGAACGTCGCGGACGCGGTGATGACCTTCAATGTGCCGAGCAGGGCGAGTGACACGACGACCGCGCCACAAAACAGTACGCCGACGAACGGAACGCCGGATGCGTTCGATATGTAGGCGAACACGGGCGGCATATCGCCGCGCCGCCCCATCGCCAGCAAAACCCGACTTACCCCGAGCAGTTGCGATAACAGAACGCCCGCCGTCGCCGTGACCGCGCCCAAAGAAAGAATTTGTACCGCCCCGGCCAGCCCGGAATAGTGCGCGGCGACGAAAATAGCCGTTCCGCCGTATTTTCGCGGTCCCGTTGCCGGTAACAACTCCTTTCCCATCACGCCGACCATACTGACACACGCCAGCAGATACAGGAACGATGCGATGGAGAGTGCCAGAATAATAGCGCGGGGAATCGTTTTCTGCGGGTCGCGTACCTCCTCGCCCAGTGTGGCGATGCGGGCATACCCGGTGAACGCGAAAAACAACAGTGCGGCGGATTGCAGGACGCCAGGAAGACCACCCGGCGCGAACGGCACGAAAGCATTGGTTTGCAGACGCGGCAAAGTCCCGGCGACGAAGTACAGTATCGCGCCGACGGTAACTGCGACAATAACGGCGTTCAATCGCCCGGCTTTACGGATGCCGAACAGATTCGCGACCGTGAGACAGACGGCAAGGAACGCGGCGACAAACGACGCGGGCACACCGCCGAAACTGCCGACGACTTCGGGGAGATACATCGCGAACGTCAGTGCGACCACGCCGCCCGCCGCGAGTTTCGAGACGCAGAAAAGCCAGCCCGCCGCGAAGCCCGCCAGCGGGTGCAGTTTTTCGTAGCCGTATTCGTATGCGCCGCCCGCCTTCGGGTATGCGGCGGCGAGTTCCGCGGACGACAGGGCATTGCACCCGGCGGCGACCCCGGCGATCATCAAGCCCAGAAGCAGCGACGGGCCGGCGATCTGCGCCGCTTGCCCGGTGACGACGAAAAGCCCCGCCCCGAGGATCGCGCCGACGCCGACCAATGTCGCGTCAACAAGACCTAATTCCCGGCGCAGGGCGGGTTGTATCGGTTGCGTCACGAACGGGATTGTACCCGGTTACGGTTCGAGAGTGATCCCGGTAGGCAGGAGCGGAGTTCGCACGATCTGGCTGGCTTGTGCCGACGTGTGGTCGGGACCTGCGGCTGGGACGCCGTAACCGCGCTTGATGACTTTGCCGTCATCGGAGATCAGATCCCCGTTCTTGTTCACCCAGGGACCGGCATAGTAACCAGAGTAGTTCGGTTCCGGCATCGGCGGCTCGTAGCCCGTGTTTCGCCAGAAGAAAAACGCCGCCATTGCGGACAGCAGGCAGAAGATTCCGACCCGGATGCGCGTCTGACGCCGGTCGAAACGTTCCAGACGCTCCAAACGCTGGTCGCTGGAAAGCGCGATATCCGCGTCGAACACGTGGGCGTTTTTCCCTCGTGTGCCGTTCTTGTTGGTATTTGTTTTCGTCACGAACGTTCCCTGATCTCACGTGGGACGCTACAGCGCAAGGTTTGCCCCGCCTTCCGCTCGCACCGAATTGGAAGGCGGAGCCACCGTATTTTTCGCACCGTCGTCATTTCCCCCCGCCTTCGCGCCGCCTGGAGTATCCGGGGCGGTCTTGACTTTCGGCGTTGCAGGGGCGGCACTGATCTCGCCGCCCCCCTTGCGTGTCGCTTCCGTACCGGCGACGTAGCCCCCGGTCGGTGCGCCACTATCTTTGTTCCCGCATCCGCTATTAAGCAAGGAAGCTGCAAGAACCGTGCCAACCCACAGTGCGAGAAGGCGTTTCGAATGCATTGTTTTATTCAACACTCCACTCCTTCTCTCTATTCCGCCCAGTAGAAAAACTTCTTCACCCATGCCCCATCTTTGCGTTGCATCAGGTAGCGTTCCGGGTTACGGGCGATCCACTTGGCATGCCCGTCGAAGAACACGAAGTTGCCGCCTTTGATGTGCATCTCCGCCGACTCGCATCCCAGCGTGGTTATCGAGGCGACACCACTTTTGAACCACGTCCCGCCGTCGCCGACCAGGATATTTTCCGCCGGGCGCACAATCTCGCCGAACCTGCGTGTGTAATCCAGGTCGGGACGCGGTCCGCCGCTGTCACGCATTATCCAGTTGCTACCGCCGGTCAGCCAGTACGGGTAGGTTTGCGTCCCGTCGCCGAAGCCACTGGCCGGGTCATTGATGTCTTCGAGTTGCACCCCGAAAATCATTCCGTAACTGGAATAGTAGCCATCGTTGGGACCATTGGGGAGGTAGACGTTTAGATAGGTAGGGTCGTTGTAACAGTCTGGTGCGCCGACGGCTTTGACGAGTTTGTCGGTAGACCAGGACGGGCACTCCAGAACGCCGGTCGCGGGCGTTCCGCCGCCGTTCTTGAGGTAGGGTTGCAGGAGCCATGTCCAGTACAGGTGCCGTCGCGACGTGACCGTGGGGTCTATCCGCTTCGTCCACGCAAGCACCCCATCGTCATAATCCTGCCCGTACATCACCAGACTGTTGCTGATCTGTTTCAGGTTCGAGATGCACGATACAGAGCGTGCCTTTTCACGGGCTTGCGCGAAAACGGGCATCAGGATCGCGGCGAGGATGGCGATAATAGCGATAACGATGAGCAGTTCTATTAGCGTGAACGCGTGTCCCTTGCGGGAAGACAGAAGGCGGGTATGTAAGGGATATTTTGTTGGCATATAGCTCCTCCGGTTTTTGAACGAGCGCGATTGTCCGTTCAAACGTCTTCATCAGCCTTCAAGTAGTGAGTGACACGACGGGTGAAATGACACGGCGTAACACATTCTCGTAGCCTGATTATTTCTCATATTGATCTACAAGGTTTGCCGCGTGAAAGTGGCGGAGGCGGCGGTGCCAACGATCCTGATAGCAAGATCCGTGCCATAACAGGTGGTCTCTATGTCATCGAAAGATCTCGTGTGTTATAACGCACTGATTCACTGGTTGTCAAGTCGTTCGAGGTTTAATTTTGGAGCGTCAAAAAATATCGATTCATATCAACCTGTGTATTTGACAAATGCCATGTAAGCGGCTACACTACGGCATTCTCCCGGACGACATTTTGTGCGGGATTAAGGGGTTTCGATGATGAAACTGGTAACTCTACCTCGGTACGTGGATGCAAGGCGGCTTCCTCGAAATGATTGGCAACGCTGTATGCTACAGTTCGTGCATACGGTGACCAACCGGATTACAGGAAGGATTGTTGTATCACCGTATGAAAGTAGTCCTGAAACCAGGAGGCATACTGCTGATTCTTAGTGTCATCGCCGTACTCGCCTGGCTTGTTGTTTCGGATCAGGCGAAGATACTGTTCGCACCGGCGGGACCAAATGCCTCGCAGGGGTTTGTTAAAGCGGCCACAGGGAGTGCCAGTCCCGCACCCAAAACCGGGCGATCTGCCTCCGCCGCCGCCCCCTCGTTAGCGGACCGGAGCACGGGATCGCTCGACCTGACCCGCGTCGGAAAAACCGACTGGGTGCTCTACGGCGTGCTCCCCGGAACTCTACCTGCCAAGAGTCTGGTTCGCAAAACCGCCCCCCGACGCTCCATCGAATCGGTAGAGTTCGTCGGCGACGGCGCGGTAGCGTCCTACGGCAACGACACCCGCGCGTTCCGCTGGGCGGACGGTCCCGACGGGAATTCGACCGGTGCCGATGTCCGCACGGGCGCTGTTACGGAAGGACTCGGGAGCGGATTTCGCGTCGTCGTCGCGCCGACCGTGGGCAAAAAACAGACGCTGATGGTGTGGGTCGGCGGTGCGGGCGTCCGTAGCAAACTCCACGCGCGGATGTCGGACGGCACTCCGCTTTCGAGAGTCGCCGAGTCATATAAAGAGATCGGCACCGGGGGCGATTTCGCCTTCCGCAGTCTGTACACCGTTTACTTCGCCGCCACGAAACCGGGACAGAAACTGGTCCTTTCGTATCTGGTCGCGGAGGAAGGCAGAAGCCGTGTCGGCACGCAGGAAGGTTCGCCCCCGGCGGAGAGTAGTGTCTCCCTCCAAGCAATCGCGGTGGACTGACCGATGATCCCGCGCCCCGAAAATATGCTAAACTGAATCGTATGCCCCGCCGACCGCTCCTTGACCCGCGCAACTACCGACTCGACGACCTTTTGCGCCGTCCCCTTTCGCCGGAAATCCCATTCGGGTCGGACGGCGGCGACCTGTCCGTTGATAACGCGTCGGGTTGGGGGTTCGATGGCGCGGCGACGTTTCGCGGCGTGGTCATCGCCGCCCCCCTGTCACTTTCCGTCTGGGTGGAAGGCTCCCCGGTGTTTCCCGCCGACGGCGTGTACCGCCCGTCGCATGTTACCGTGAACGCACAGGATGGGGAGACCGGCTTGCAAATCAGCGAGGACAAGTTCGTTTCACACGACGATGTGCTGGTTTCGGTCCTGTCACTACGCAATCCCGGCGAATGGTCCGTGGAAACCAATATCCGGGTGCAGTGGGGCATCCCGCGTGGCGAACATATGGACGCGGCGGGCAACCCCTTTTTCGCCTCCCGCTTCGCACCGAATATGCAGGACCGCCGCTTCACACTGGCGTCGGGCGGACGTACCCGCCTTGCTTTCGCGCTCGCCCTCGCCGCAGACGACCGCTATGCACAGGGTCCGGGGGACACGGCGCGTCGCCGCGCCGAATCGTACGCGCACGATCCGTCCGTGACCGTGTCCCAGGCGAACGCGTTCCAGGCATGGGCGGATAAACACACCGCCCGTTTCG
>JACMMA010000796.1 GCA_014379275.1 Armatimonadota bacterium
CGACGCGACGCTCCTCGGAGCGTAGTCGCGCCACGGTCTGCGCGATGAGCGACGTTTTGCCGATCTGGCGCGGCCCTTTAACAAGAATCAGACCATCCCCGCGGCGGATCGCCTGCAGGATGTGCCGGTCGGCGGCACGCTCGATGTAGTACGACGACCCCGGCAGGATGGCACCGGACGAAGGCTCCGGCACCGCCGCCGCCAGGTCTGACGGGCGTGGAAGCGGCGCGGCGACTACTGCCGGTCGTGCCGACTCCTCGGCGAGCCGGTCCGTGAGGGTCTGGTACAGGGTCCGGGTTTCGCGGGACGGTTCCAGGTTCATCTTGTCGCGCAGATACACCCGCAAGCTTCGGTACGTTTGCGTGACCGCCGCCGCGTCGCCTAGATCCGCCAGCGCCTCCATCAAAGTGCGTTGCGTATGCTCGCGCTCCGGTTGAGCGGAGACCGCCCGCCGAAGGTGGGCGACTTTCCGGCTGGTATCCCCCGCCGCGTCGGCCATCTCTGCCAGCGTTTCGAGCGCCCCCAGGTATAGCTCGGCGTAACGGACCCGGTCGGCTTCCACCCACTTTTCCGCGCACCCTTCGAGCAGTTCCCCCCGGTACAGCGCCGCCGCGTCTTCCAGCACCTGCCGCGCCACCGGTGCGCGTACCGCGCTTTCCAGGGATTTGATGTCCACGTCCGCGTCGGAAAGGTCGAGCCGGATCGTGCGCGCGGACGGTGTTTCTATCCGGTGGGCTTCCGTCCCCAGTGCGGTGCGCAGGTCGGAAAGGCAGCGCCGCAGGTTATACTGAGCCTGAAGCGGGAAGCTACCGGACCATAGCGTCGTCGCAAGCCACGCGCGATCCACCGGGGCACCCTGCCGGAGCGTCAGTAGGGCGATCAGCCACAGCCCCTTGTGGGTGCGCAACGGGGGTAGCGGACGGCCATGGCACAAAACCTCCATCGGTCCCAGAAGGCGGAGTGTCAGCGGGGTATGCGCCGGCGTCGGCTCGACCTGAAATGTCGCGGCAACGGCAACGGGTAACAGCATATAGAGTAGTTCGTGTTGAAAAAGAAAAATCCCTTCTTGCCTGACCACGTTATGATGCACACCACGAGACCATTCGACCACGGTACTACCCTCGCGTCCGTGTAATAATGTAGCAGGTCGGGATCGACCCCAATGCAAGCTCCTCAACTATCGGTCGCGGAGAAAAGGGTTCATCTGTCGGGCAGGTCACGGGTAGAGCGGGAAGCGACTACAGGATCGGAAACGCGGGGTGAGGTCAACTCTCACCGTGAACAATTGTCGCTATCCCGCCCTGCCACACAAAAAAAAGCGGCCTGCAAAATCGGTGACAAGTCAACCGTCGCAGACCGCTCCCGCTACCTGTCGCGGTAGAGAAAAGGAGATCACGAAGGTGCTATTCTCCGGCACACCGTATGAATCCTTCTTGCGCCCATAAATATTTATCGGGATCCCGAAATATTTTTTTCGCGCCTCCGTACGCGCACCCCACCCCAGCTCCTGGCAATGCCCTCTGCCCTCTTTTATGTGCCGCCGCTAAAAGGCGAACACCTCGACAGGGGTGAAATCCACCCGGTCACAGGCCACGCAGTAGCACATCACCCCCCCGAGTGTTTCGCCGAAAACGGCTAACGTTTCATCGTCGGGCAGAGAATTGACGTGGACGTGCCCATAAACACAGATCGCGACGCCCGCATTCGCCAGAATATCCAGGAACGGTTGCGGGGGATAATGGAGCAGCGCGATCTTGACACGGCACTCTGCGACGGCGTCCAGACTTTTTTGCAGTCGTCTCCGCTCCCGCTCGAAGGTCTTCTTATCGGCGGCGAACGTTTCGGAACCCGGGTCAGGGACGTTCCAACCGCGCGTCCCGGCAAAGCCGATGGAATCGGACGTCCCGGGCGGGGCGGCGGCGTCCGGGGCGTCTCTGTCTCGGCGGACGACGAACGGTGGGGACGACAGACCGGGATAACCGACCGGCTTATCGGACTCCCACCAGTAGTCGTGGTTGCCTTTGATAACGATCTTGGTTCCCGGCAGGTCGGCTAGATACGCCAGGTCCGGCTCGGC
>JACMMA010000797.1 GCA_014379275.1 Armatimonadota bacterium
CCGCTACCGCCTCGTCGCTTCGTGTCATCGAACGCCGCCGCGCCGTGGAAGAAAAGAAAGCCGACGAACTGAAGTCGCAAGCCGAGAAGGACGCGGAAACTCTGAACGAGAAGACGGTCACGATCGTCGCCCGCGTCGGCTCCTCCGACCGGTTGTATGGCTCGATCACGTCGGATGATATCGCGGTTGCGGTCCAATCATCGTTCGGCGTCACGGTCGACAAGCGCAAGATCCAGATGACGGATCAGATCAAGTCGCTCGGCACCTACAATATCGGCTTGAAACTGCACCGTGACATCACAGTGCCAATCACGGTCGAAGTCACCAAAGGCGCGTAGGCACCGGAATCGAATAGTCAGGGGCGCGGAACCAACGGTTCCGTGCCCCTGAAGTTTGTTGGGGGAATTCATTCCCCCGACGAAACGTTCACAAACGACTAAATGAACTGCTTTCCCTCGCATAAATAGCGAGCCTTCCCCTCCCGCACTAGTGATTCACTAGCCATCTCCGTCTTGGATGCTGTCCGCCGCATCGCGTCCGCCGCACCTACCCCGGCTATGATCGCGTCTAGTGCGTCCCCGCCGCCGTTTTCCATGATTACCTTGCGATGCGCCTTGCTGATTGCGACGTGCGGCGTGAGTCCGTCCAGAATGTCCCAGCGTGGGCGGAGCCGTTTCGCCGCGAGCGTGCCGCCGCCCGGCTCCTTGTAGTTCTGGAACGGTAGCCCCATCCGCTTCAGTGTGGACGCCGGGCACGCCTCGACCAGCACCCGCCGCGCGGACGGGACCCGGTATTCGTGGAAGGGGAGTATCGCCGTCTCCCGGTCGCCCCGGAGCGGACGCAGAACGTCCCACATGCCGTGGAACGTCTGGTAGATGATCCGGTAATGGTACGAGTCGAAGGGGGCTTTATTTTCCGTGTCGGTGGCGCGGCGAATATGCAGGGCGTCGCCGATCATTCGCGCCCGGCGCACGCACTCCAACCCGGCGGCGTAAGCGTCGTGTTTATACGCATGCAGGAACCGAAACTGCCGTGCCCAGCCTGCCCCCGGTTCCATCACCTCGACCGGTAACCCGAATGGGAAGTCCATCGCCCACAGTGCCCCCTCCGACGCGCGAATCAAGTCCACGAGGTGCGCGAGTGCCGGGGCACGCTCCGCCGTCCCCGCGAGTGTTTCCAGCGACGAAAGGGAGGCGAGCAGTAAGGGTTCGTTCTTCGCGTAGATCGACGGCGGTTCGAGGCGCGCGATCCAGGTATTTTTTCCGGCGAACCGCGCCCCGCTGAAGTCGACGCCGTAGATGGTTTGGAATGTCATGCGAACAAAAGTTTACAGTGTTTCGAACGTTCGGTCAACCTGCCCGTGCGCTTCGTCGGGGTATAATTTTCGGTATGCCGGCATCCAAAATCACGGAGTTGAACGGGGAAGTTGAGGCGATTGCGACGCGACAGGGTGAGCGTCGGCTAATTGTCGTTCTGACGGACGAGGATGCCCGCGTGTTGGTATCGGACGGGGATGAAGCGTTCGCCGAAGACACCGGGGCGTCGGCGTTTCTTCGTTCGCTCCTGAGCGGTCTGAGTGAGGATACCCCCGCCCTTCGCGCCGAATTCGTTGGCGACATTCTCTGCTTGAGTGTCAACAGTTCCCAGTTGACCAGTGGGGGCACGTCGGTTGTTCTGGCGGTTGACCTCGCGACGCAGGAGGTGCGAGAACTCGTTCGGGTGGATAGTCTGTTTACGATTCCGGCAATAGTCGGCGTGGACGACCGGTTCTTGCTCGTGGGGGTGTACGAAGACGCGTCCCAAAGCGACGGCCGGGTGGCACGGGTGATGGCGTTCGATCTTGCGAACCGCACGGAATATGAAATACTGCGACTGGACTACGAAAAAGATGGCGTCGCGGTACCCGACGCAGGGGACGCGACCGGCGAGGACGATGGGGAGTGGGAGGGAGTCCGCCCGCTGATCACGCATTTGACCTACGCCTCCGCCGCCCGTCGCCTGTATCTGGTCACACTTGACCCGGATCAGGGAGAGGGCAACCGCATCTGCGCCGTCACCCTGGATGAAAACTGCCGGTTGATCGGCGATCCCGAACTGCTGTTGCATGAGATCTGCGAGCCATATTCGCCCATCGTCGGTGGGGCGTGTGCCAGCCCGTACCGCGATGAGGTGGTTGCCGTAATGTATGCTAGCGAGTGGGAAAAGTTCGTGCCGATCTCTTCGATGCCAGGTGAATCTGACTTCCTGTCTGCAGCGGACCTGCATGTCGTCCGCTCCGGCGAACCGCCTCGCCGTCTCGCCGTTCTGGGGCAGTTGGGCATCAACATCGCCTTCTACGACCGTGAGGCGGAAGCCCCCAATCTCCCGAATCGCTTCCGCATCCGTTTCGACTTCGACGGCGCGGGCAACGAAGTCACGCCGGTTATCCCGCTGGACCAGAACCGTTACCTGATTGCCCTGTTCGGCGGCACGCTGACCGAGATAAACGCCGACACGGGGGCGCAATCCGTCGTGCATCGGTTCGGGAAGCCGATCACGGCGTTGCAATCCGGCTTCGATTCACGCTCCGTATTTGTCGGATTGGCGACGGGCGAATTCTTCACGATCACGGTTCCGCAGGGAGTGTGAAGGAATCCGAACAAGCGATAGGCACGCTGCTTTGGTCGGTTCGCCGTGTCGTCCTGTGTGCTGTATAACGAATGCCTACACATGGATCGTTTCAGTGACATAGATAGTGGGATACCGATGGGCAAAGCGGGCAACGGCTTCGGCGGCAACCGACCGCCGCGCCGCCCCGGCAATTCGCTCGGCGAGGGCAGCGACGCCTTCGGCGGGCGCGTCCCGCCGCAGAATATCGAGGCGGAAATCGCCGTGCTCGGCGCGATGATGCTCGGCGAACGCGGCGCGGTCGAGCGGGCGTCGGAGATGATCACGCGCGACGACTTCTACCGCGACGCGCACGGTCAGATTTTCGACTCGATGCTCCACCTCGCCGAAAAAGACGAGCCGGTGGATATCATCACGCTCAAGGACGAACTCGGGCGGCGCGGTCACTTAGACAACATCGGCGGCATCGGCTACCTGATGCAACTCGGTGAGTTTGTCCCGACCACCGCGAACCTCCAGTATCACGCGCAGATCGTGCGCGAAAAGGCGATCCTGCGCCGGTTGATCGAAGCCGCATCCCGCATCGCGGGGATGGCGTACGGCGAAGTGGACGAAGTCGACACCGTCGTGGACATGGCGGAGCGCACGATCTTCGAGGTCGCCCGCAAACGGTCTGCGCAGGGTTTCATGCCGCTCCGTCCGCTCCTCAACGAAGCCTTCGAGCAGGTGGACGTCGCGTATCATGAGAAAGGCATGGTCACGGGCTTAGACACCGGCTTCGAGGACCTGAACTACATGACCTCCGGCTTCCAGGACGGCGACCTGGTTATCATTGCCGCCCGGCCTAGTATGGGCAAAACCAGCCTCGCGGTCGGCATCGGTCAGAATGTCGCGCTGAAACAGGGACCGAACGGCGAACGGAAAGTCGTCGCGCTGTTCTCGATGGAAATGAGCCGCGAACAACTCGTCCAGCGCATGATCTGTTCCGAAGCCCGCGTGGACGCGCACAAACTACGCACCGGCTTCCTCCAGGACGACGACTGGGACCGGCTTGCGGGCGCGATACAGCGGCTCTGGGATGCGAACATTTATATCGACGATACGACCGATATGGGACCGCTCGAAATGCGGGCGAAGTGCCGCCGCCTGCGCGCCGAGCAGGGCCTGGATCTGGTGATCGTGGACTACCTGCAACTGATGCGTGGTTCGGGCAGGTCGAACGCCAACCGCAACGAGGAAATCACGGAGATTTCGCGCGGTTTGAAGAACATCGCCCGCGAAATGAAAGTCCCGGTGCTCGCCCTTGCGCAGTTGTCACGTGCGGTGGAGCGTCGGGAAGACAAACGCCCGATGCTCTCGGACCTGCGCGACTCGGGAAGTATCGAGGCGGAAGCCGATCTGGTGTCGTTCATCTACCGCCCGGCATATTACGAGCGCAAGCAGGAGATCCGCGCCGATGACGGCTCGCAGGGCGACTCCGGCGGCGGCGGCAATAACCGCCCTGGCGAGTATGAGGGCGAGGAGGCGGAAGTGATTATCGCTAAGCACCGTAACGGCCCCGTAGGCACGGTGAAAGTATCCTTCCTTGCCCGCTTCGCCCGCTTCGATAATCTCGCGAACCGCGACGATAATCCTTTCTAAAGCTCCTTTTTCGTCCTGCGCGGACGGCGCCAACCTTACGTTGGATCGTTGTTACCTGCGGTGCTCGTTTCTTGTCTAGTGCTTCGTTGTCGGTTGGTTCTTCCCCGCGAATCCGCCGTTCCTGGTTTCAACATGGAATGTTGAAACCAGGAACGGCGGATTCGCGGGAAGGAACCGACACATAACCACCAAGCAGTAACAAGCACCGCAGGTACAACGATCCAACCACCCTGGGGGTACCCGGTTGGCCCCGTCCGGGAGGGACAAAAGAAGAAAAAGAAGCGAGTCCCCTACTATCTATCGAATGTCAGCAGCGTGACCGAGTGCGCGGGGAGCGTCCACAATTGTCTGCCCGGTTTCGCGAACGGCATCTCGCGGGTCGTGGTTGGTTTCTCGCCGTTCCTGGCGGACGCAATCTCCACCTTTTGATACGGCTTCGCGCCGGTCGGTCGCCCGGTGAACGTGGCGTTCACCATTCGGGCGGTGTTAGTGCGATTGATGAGCAGGAGCGATTGCCGTTTCGTCACAGTGTTCGCCACCGCATACGCCGTGACGGCGTCGCCGCCGGATTGTACGCGTACCCGGTTTCCGACCAGGTACGTGTTGAACAGGCGGAACACTTCCGCACCCGGTCGCCGGTTATTGTCGTTGTCGGTCTTGCCGTAAACGCCGTCCTTCTCATTCCACGAAAGTGCCGAATCTGCGCCCGCGCGGGTCGTCGCCACCATTGTCAGCGCGTCGAACACCCCGCCTTTCACGTTCGTCATGCGCGGGTCCCGCGTCTCCCACGTCCACGATATGTTATATTCGTCCAGGAAGACCGGAATCTTACGCCCGGGAGATACCTTTTTCATCAGCGCGACGGCATTTTTTACGAAGTCACCCATCGCTATCGCCCGGTCGTACACATCGGCGTCGGGCGTGTCCGCCGACCCGGATGCGTACGCATGGATCGAGAAAAAATCCAGGTTCGGGAGCGTCTTGCGTGCGAAACGTTCGTGCATCCCGGAAAGGTCCGGGCGTGCCGCCGCCGGACCGCCTGTTTTGATCGAGGGGTCGACCGCTTTCATCGCCCGTGCGCACCGATTATAAACCTCGCCCACCTCATCCCACCGGTCCGGTCTCGCCGGATCCTTCAAACCGCCCGAGCCGCCGTTCTCACGGAAATCGGTGAAGTACCGCCCGTCCCACTCGTTCGTGATTTCGAAGTACCGAACACCGAATTTGTTTTCAACGTTGACGATGCGAACGAAGTCGGCACAAAGCGCGGCGTACGCGTCCCACTGGTCGGTGTCCAGAAAGCCGTCGCTGTTTCTGTCCATGCCAGCGGGGAATGACGGAATGTTCAGCAGCACGGCCGGCTTATGCTTGAAGCGTAGCGCGGCAAGGATCCGGGCGATCTTGGCGCGGTCCCACCCGGTCCCGGCTTCGTTGAGGCACCCTTCCCAGGATTTCGAGGACGGCTGCATCTTGCCCGCGTTGTGGTAGCGCACCATGCCGGGGGCCATATACTCGATGTTCGCTTTATACGGGGGCGAGGCGGCGTTCTTTTCGGAAAATCCGCCGTACAGGTTGAGCGAATAGTGTGTCGGGGTCACCTTGCCCTCCGTCTTCGTCCAGTCCACGGAAACGGCGACCGGGGCGGTTGACATAGCGGCGATGGGTGCCACTATCGCCGGTGACTTTTCGAAGTCGGCTAAGAACGCCGTCCCGTCGGGCGCGGTACTTCCCCCGGCATCGGGTTTGTAGCCGTCGTCGGTTGCGAACACGAGGCAGTCGACGCCGTCGCTATCCCCGACCGCCCCGCTCCCGCGTATGATCACGATACTATCCCCGAGCTCCGCCCGCGTATGCCTTCCGAAGCGGACCCACTTCCATTTGTCTGGTTTATCCCACGACCACTCATACTCTTTCTGCACCCCGCCAGGCGTGCCCTTGAGTTGGGCTTGCGTGCCACGCACCCGCGCCCACACCGTGAACGCATCGCCGGTTTTCGGCAGTGCGGCGGTGAGGACCGGCTGGTAATCACCCGGAACATGGACGTACTTCCCGCCGCTGGCTTCTTTATCCTCTCTCACCGCGCCGCGCGGGGCGGCTTCCGCTTCGACACGAGAAGTACCGGCAGTTTCCGCGACGATTAGCGGAGCAAGAGTATTTGTTGTC
>JACMMA010000798.1 GCA_014379275.1 Armatimonadota bacterium
CCGGTCGAGGCGGTGACGCAGTTTTGTCTCCGCCATGCCTACTGGAGTACTTGGACGGACGCCATCGCGATGCAACGGTTGGTGATCGCACTCGCCCCACGCTTTCCCCGTTACGCGCATCTGATGTACACACAAGCAATGCAACGCGCCGAGCAAGTCCTCGCAAACTACATCGGGGATCGTTTCCCGGCGAACCCTTTCCCCCCGTTCGGTACCGCCCTGGGACTCGCGCGGTTCCTGTTGTACGGCGTCAGCGGGGAGCGACGGTTCCTCGCCCTGCTGGACGCCGAGCCCGCCTACCCCCCGCCGACGAGCGACACGCCGTTCGCCGATCTGCCGGAGGAAAACACGATACGTGCCTTGATCGCGCTTTTCCTCGGAAAGCCCTCCTGAAATCGTGCTTTCTTTCGACCTCGATATTACGTCCGGCTTTCAGGTCGCCACCTATCCCGCAGGGGCGACATTCGGCCCACGCAGCCTACGCGACTACGAAATGGTCTGGATGATCGAAGGGGACGCGGAGTATCGCAAGGGGGAAATAGTTTTCGATGCGCCGCAGGGAAGCATAGTATTGTGCCAGCCGAATACCCATGATTTTTTTCGGTGGGACCCGCGCCGCCGCACCCGGCACGGTTGGTTCCACTTCCATCTGCTGGGCGAAACACCGCCGGACTGGGATGCCGCCGACACCTGGGCGACCGTGCGCATCCCGCAAAACGACACCGAACTGCTCCCGACGCTATTTCGCCGTTTGATCGCGGGAGACCAGGACCGGGGGAACACCCCGATCACGACGGCGACGCGCCTTCTCGCCCTGGCACTACTCGCCGGTTTCGTTTCCGAGAGCACATCAACCACTGCCGGCATCGAGAACCCGCAATACCCGGACGCGGTGGAACGCGCCATGACATTCATCGCCAGGAATCTGGAGGAACAACCCGGCAATAGACTCCCGCTCCACGAGATCGCCTGTGCAGCCTTCGTATCGCCCGAACATTTGTGCCGTTTGTTTAAGGCGCACACCGGTCATACTCCCGCCGAAACCGTGCGCCTGATGCGCCTGGATCGCGCCGTGGTTTTGCTCGCCCGCACCAACTATTCCGTAGGCGAGATCGCCGCGCTTTGCGGGTTTCCGTCGCAGTTTCACTTCGCCCGCCGTTTCAAGGAGGTGCTCGGTCAAACCCCCTCGGAACTACGCCGCGAGATCGCCAGTGGACGTAGCGCCGTCCCCCTTTCGCTCCTGCTACGCGTCACCGGCACGCCACGCCACTGATCATTGGGCCGCCAATCACCAGGAGTCGCATCCATCCGCAAATAATCCGCTCGGGCGGCACTCCCCCGGCGTGAAGCCGCGCCACAATCCCGCCAATCGTGCCGCGTCAAAAACAGGCATAAGAACGAAAATATCGAGCATGGTATTTCGCACCCCGACGCTTTACAATAAGCGCAATTGATTACGGCTACCGTGGAAGGACACGTCAAAAATGTTTACCGAAACCGG
>JACMMA010000799.1 GCA_014379275.1 Armatimonadota bacterium
GCGATCAGTCGTGCGGAGGACCGAGAGCGGTTTCGCAAACTGATGCGCGAGCTGGGCGAGCCGGTCCCGGAATCGTGGATCATCGAAACCGACGGCGAGCTGCGCGACCTATCGCGGCAGTCCGGCTTGCCCTGGCCCCTGATTGTGCGCCCCGCTTACACGCTCGGTGGTTCCGGGGGTGGCATCGCAAGCACCGTGGACGAGTTGATGGAAATCGGTGCGCGCGGAATGCGTTTGTCGCCGCGCAACCAGGTGATGGTCGAGCGGTGTCTGGTCGGGTGGAAAGAGATCGAATACGAGGTGATGCGCGACGCGAACGATACGTGCATCATGATCTGTAACATGGAAAATCTGGACCCGATGGGGGTACACACGGGCGATTCGATGGTTGTCGCACCGTCGCAAACCCTGTCCGATAAAGAGTACCAGATGCTCCGTACCGCGAGCCTGAAGATCATCCGCGCCCTCGGGATCGAGGGCGGGTGCAACGTGCAGTTGGCGCTCGACCCGCATTCGTTCGCCTATTTCATCATCGAGGTCAACCCGCGCGTTTCGCGGTCGTCGGCTCTGGCGTCCAAGGCGACCGGGTATCCGATCGCGCGGGTCGCGGCGAAGATCGCCATCGGCATGCATCTGGATGAGATCGAGAACAAAGTCACCGGCAAAACGCTGGCGTGCTTCGAACCGGCTCTCGACTACTGCGTGGTGAAAATCCCGCGGTGGCCCTTCGATAAGTTCGTTTCCGCCGACCGCCGGATCACGACGCAGATGAAGGCGACCGGCGAAGTAATGGCGCTGGATCGCTCGTTCGAGTCTGCGTTGATGAAAGCCGTACGATCCTGTGAAATCGGCGTGCAGTCCCTGTTGTACAAAAAAGCTTCGCTCTGGTCGGACATGGAGATCGAGCGGCTGTTGTCCGTCGCCACCGACGAGCGTCTCTTCGCGATCGCGGAAGCGTTCCGGCGCGGATTGATGATCGAGGAGGTTTACCAGCTGTCGTACTTCGACCCGTGGTTTCTGGTAAAAATCCGCAACATCGTTCGGATGGAATCGCGTTTGCGCGAGGGCTCGGTAATCATCGATACCGACACGGGGATCGACCTGTTACGGGACGCCAAGCATTTCGGGTTTACGGATCGCACCATCGCCGAACTGACCGGGAAGACCGAGGCCGGAATACGCGCCCGCCGCAAAGCGGTCGGCATCGTACCGACATACAAGATCGTGGACACCTGCGCCGCCGAGTTCGAATCACAGACACCGTACTTCTATTCTTGCTACGACGTGGAAAGTGAATGATTCCGACACCGGCTATAAGCCGGTGTCTTGTGCGTACTCCCGAATATCGTCCAGCGGTTCATACCCGAGTAGCGACTTTGCGGGCGTGAGCGACATTCGTTCGAAAAGGGGGCGTGATATCGCGTGGACGATCCCGTAGCCGTCTTTGCCGATGGTCGGGGCTTCGACCGACTTCGTGAAGATTTGCACGGCGTCGCGCGGCGACAGCCACATGCGTCTCGCCCCGCGGTTCGTGCGTAGATGTTTCAGGTCGCCCTCCTCGTCCGGCTTCAGAAACCATCCGATGCGCACCGAAAGGAACTCGATGCCGTGCTTGTCACAGTACCACCGCCCCATCGTTTCGCCGAACGCTTTCGTCGCGCCGTATAACGTGATCGGGCGTGGCATGTCGGTTTCGGTGACCGTGTGATCCCGTGGATAGTTGTCGAACGCTTGTATCGTGGATGCGAAAACGATCCGCTTCACCCCTGCTTTTACGGCGTTCTCGAAAAGATAATGCAAGCCGACGATGTTGTTGGGTACCAGCACGGACACGAAATCGGCTTCTGTGGGCTGCGCGGCGAGATGGAGTACCGTTTCCACACCCTCTAGAGCCGACACCAAGCTATCCGGGTCTGCCAGATCGCCCACGAAAAGCCCGGGCATGTCGCCGGGGTCATTTTTATCGAATAAACGCAAGTCGAATTTTTCCGCGAGTGGCAGGGCAAGGGTCCGCCCGATTCGCCCGCTCGCGCCGGTAAGAAGAACGCGCTTTCGCGCCATGTTTTCGCTCATCGGCGGTAGGATACCCCGAACCATTACGGAACACGCAATGTAACGTATTTTGTTTCGCCGGACCGTACTGTGATCTTCTTCGTGGTCAATGCATCCGAAGGATTGCTCCGCCAGAGATCGCCCCTGTAGAGCGCATAATCACCCGGTGGCATCCCCGTCAAACGAAACCGCCCATGGGAGTCGGTTTTCGACGTGGGACATAACGTAGGATCTCCTTTGTATCGGTGGTTCGAAATGATGGCGGCGAAAATCGCGATCTCTCCGACGGGGTCGCCGGAGGTGGAAGTAATGACGCCGTTGATCGTCGCAGGTCGAGCCACCCGGACGTCATAGTTCACCCAATCCACCGCGGTTGTCACCCGGATCGATTCTACAACGAAGCTGTTGTCCCCTACATACGGTTCGAGGCGTTGGCACAAAGCCACATCAGGAAAAGTCACGATGCCGTTTCGGTCGGTCCGACAATTCCGGTTGATGAATGGATTGCTGGGGCGATTGAAACCACGGAAGGACGGGTAGAGGCCGCGCGGCGGGTAGCTCAGAAGAATCGGCAGGCCCGGGACAGGTTCGCCCGCCTCATCCTTCACCGTTAAGGTTTTAGTCCCGCGTGCCGAAAGCACCCACATTTTTGGCGACTTGGAGTTCCATAGGTGCGCATGAAACTTGTAGGGACCGGAAACATCTTCCGCAAAGCGCATCGCGAGGGGGTCGCGCGACTCACCTTTGCCGTCGGTGATCGTGAAATAGTTCGGTAGGCCGTGTGCATCCTTGAAGGTCAGGCGGGTGAACGGGGCGGGGATGCCGTTTGCGTCATATACGAACACACGTGAAATGAATAAGTTCCTTGCGTAAAAAGGAAAAAGCATAGCGGCGAAGAACAGCGAGACGGATGCCATGGCAATGAGGTCCCACAGCGTCGGTCTCCTGGCGGGGTCGTGGCTGTTTGTAAAAAATTTCATGTTTCTCTTTCCCCGACCGAAATGGCATTTCAGGGAACCGTTCAGACGTATGCTTCGTTGCAACTGGTGTCGTACAGAAGGTATAACGACAAGGCGAAATCACTTTCTGCCTTTCCTGCTATTTTATCACTTTCAGATTTTTTTCAGAACTCAATGAGACTATAACTACGCTAATGAATCCCAATCGAAACGTTTTAATTGGAACTGCGGTCGTGCTTACTGCCGGCGTCGGCGCGTGGATGGTCACGCGCGGCACCGCGAAAGCCGAGGTCACCTATCGTACGGCTGTCGTGGAGCGTACGGATCTGTTGAAGACCGTGTCCGCGACCGGTTTTGTCCAGCCGCTCACCACGGTGGACATCAAATCGCGTGCGGGCGGCGAGGTGAAGAAACTAGCCGTTGATATCGGTACCTTCGTACAACCCGGTGATCTGATCGCGACGATTGACCCCACCGACTCGTTGACGGCATTCAACCAGGCGCAGTCCGATGTTTCCGCCGCGAATGCGCGCGTGAGCCAGGCGCAACAGACCGAACAGCTCCAGCGTCTTACGGCGGCGACGTCGATCACGCAAGCCGAGGCCGGGGTGGCCGCGGCGCAAGCGCGGTATGATCAGGCGCTGCAGCAGGCGAAGGCCCAACCATCCCTGACCGACGCGGCGATCAGACAATCCCGCGCAAGCTTGCTTTCCGCGCAGGAGCAGTTGCGCCAGCTAAGAACCGGCGGCGATCCGCAAGCCCGCGCCGACGTGAAATCGTCGCTCGCGACCGCCGAGGCGAATCTCGCAAACGCAGAACTGCAGGTCAAGCGGCAGGAGTCGTTGCTCGCGAAAGGGTTCGTGTCGCAGTCGGCGGTGGATCAGGCGCGGACCGAGCGCGACGTGGCGCAGGCGCAGGCGGGTGCCGCCCGTGTACGCGGCAACACGGTCGGCGGCGTACAGACGTCTTTAATCGCCGCCGCGGAAGCACGGGTCGTGGAAGCACGCGCCTCGCTCCGGTCCGCCGAGGCACAAAGAGTCCAGATCGGTCTACGGAACGGCGATGTCGCGAATGCCCGTGCCGCCCTGCTACAAGCGAGAGCGAACCGCGACACCGCACTGGCAAACCGGGCGCAAATCGGAATCCGAGCTGCCGACATCGAATCCGCGAAAGCGCAGATCGCCCGTTCGCAAGCACAGTTCGGCAACGCAAAGGTGCAGTTGGACTCCACCACGATTCGCGCACCGCGTGCCGGGGTAATTCTACAGAAGTACGTCGAGCAGGGCACGATCATCACCTCCGGGCAGTCGTTTAACTCGGAGGGTACCAGCATCGTCCAGATAGGGGACCTGTCCCGCATCTTCGTCAATGCCCAGGTGGATGAAGCCGATATCGCCCAGGTTTCTGTCGGACAGAAGGTCAAAGTGACCCTGGACGCGTTTCCGGAAGAAGATTTCGAGGGGCGGGTGCGCCGGGTAGATCCTCGTGGCACGACCGACAATAACGTAACCACGATTCTGACCCAGGTGGAGATACTCAAACCGGACCGTCGTTTACGTCCCGGTCTGAACTCCGAATGCGAGTTCGTGGTCGCCGCGAAAGAAGGCGTTTTGTCCGTTCCCACTCGCTCTATCCGCAACAAACAAGGCAAAAAGTTCGTCCTGGTGCTGACGCCCGATCCGGAAAAGAAACTTGCGCCGAAGGTCGGCGGTCCGGGCGGCGGCGAAACCGGTAAGACTGCTGAGCGCGAGGTAGAAACCGGTCTGGAAGCGGGCGATGCCATCGAGATCGTCAGCGGTTTAAAGGAAGGCGATAAAATCGTCACCGCGACGATCGACCCTTCCGAGCAAAAAGGTGGCGGGGGGCGTCCGGGGGGTCCGCCGGGCGGCTCGGGCAGGCCGGGTGGTTTTGGTAGTTTCGGGCGTTAATTGATTCATGGCGAGGGGACGCCTCGTCTCAGGAGTAATCGTTTCTATGTGGGATATTTTTGGTAGCATACAGAACGCGGTGATTGCCGAACCGACGACGCGCAAAGAACAAGATGTCGCGCCGTCGCCGCTCCGTCGTGCCACAGGCACCGTTCCCGAGACTGCAAATATCCCTTCTCCGAAACCACCGCCAGCGAACGACCCTCATAAGCGCGTCGGTGGGAATATGCCGCTCGGGGAAAACCTCCGGGTGGCGTTCGGCGGTCTCGCCGCGAACAAACTTCGCGCCATGCTCACTATGCTGGGGGTGATCATCGGAGTCGCGGCAGTTATTGCGATGATCGCCGTCGGGGAAGGCGCCCGACAAAAGACCCTCTCCCAGATCAAAGCGCTGGGGACGAACCTGCTTCTCGGTGAACCGGAACGGCGACGGGTCGGTGCGGTGCGCGGTCGGGCAGGAACCTGGAACCGCTTGAAGCTCGAAGACTTGAGAGAGTTTGGACCCGAGACGACACCGGCGGTGATGAACGTTTCGCCCGAGATCACGACACAGATTCAGGTCAAGATCGGGAACCAGAACGCCGACACGAACCTCTTCGGCGTCTGGGCGGATTGGTTCGAGATCCGAAATCATACCGTCGCCATGGGGCGTTTGTTCACACCGGACGAGGAGAAAAAACAGGCGAAAGTCGTCGTGCTTGGTTACGACGTTTACAAGCAGCTTTTCCCCAACGGTGACGACCCGACCGGGCGTTTGATTCGCGTGAATAACATCGGCGTACGTTGCATCGGGGTTCTCGCCCCTAAAGGCTCGAGCGGCAACCAGAACAACGATGACGTGGTGGTCGTTCCGGCAGGAACTGCTCAGAAGCGACTACTGAACTACTGGCAGGGGCGCCCCCGGCAGTTTTCCGCGCAAGCCGTTTCGGAAGATAAGATGGGCGAAGCGCAACAACAGATCGACGCGCTATTCCGCAAGCTTTACCGGGTGAAGCCGGGCGACCCGCCGACCATCTCGGTACGTTCCCAGTCAGAGATCGCGCAGTTCGCCGACGAGACCGGTTCCACTTTCACCGCGCTCCTTGCGTCTATCGCGGGCGTTTCACTTTTCGTCGGTGGCATCGGTATCATGAACATCATGCTGGTTTCCGTTACGGAGCGGACGAAAGAGATCGGTGTCCGCAAAGCGATCGGGGCGAAGCGGCGTGACATTTTGCTTCAGTTTCTGATCGAGGCGGTATCACTCTCCGTCCTCGGTGGTATCATCGGTATCGGCCTGGGTATCGGAATCGCCCTCGGCTTGCCGAAGCTGAACCCGGATATGACCACGATTTTGACCGCGCCGCCGATCCTGCTGTCGTTCGGCTTCTCGGCGGCGGTCGGTGTCTTTTTCGGCTTCTACCCGGCGCTGAAGGCATCAAAACTTGACCCGATTGTCGCATTGCGGTATGAATAGAGTCGGGTCCCGTAATCGCGCGGGACCGACTTCACGATAATGTTTCACAAGCCTGGTGTCACCCCCGCGTCATTCAAAGGGGCGTCTGCGACGGAGCAGGTGCCAGTCGCCGACTCGCTGGAGCGGGGGGGGCTATGGCGCGAACTGTTCGGGATCGATCTTCGCTCGGTCGCGCTGTTTCGCATCGGGCTTGCGCTCATGCTTCTCGCGGACCTGTTTATGCGCTCCGTCGATATCGAGGCGTTTTATACGGACCGCGGAGTTCTGCCTCGCTACGCTCTGGAAAGTCAGTGGGGTGGGGCTTCCTATTTTTCGTTCCACACGCTCGCCGATTCCCCGGCGTCGGTCGGCTTCCTTTTCGGTGTCAACGCCATCTTCGTTACGCTTCTGCTCGCGGGGTGGAAAACGCGGCTGGTTTCTGTCATCTGCTGGTTTTTCCTGATCTCGCTCCAATCGCGCAACGGTCTGGTGTTGCAAGGCGGTGATATCGTCCTTCGCTGCCTTGCGTTTTGGGCGATGTTCTTGCCGCTCGGCGACTATCTGTCACTGGACGCTAAGACGCGATTTTACCCGCGCCTTCCCGGGGATGACCCCGCGCGACCGGTGCGGGCATTTTCTTGGGGAACCGTCGCGATCATTGTCCAAACCGCGTCTATCTACTGGTTCACCGCGTTGCTCAAAAATGACCCGACCTGGTGGCAAAACGGATACGCCATCTATCTCGCACTGAACATCGATCTGTTAACCAAACCGTTGGGCAGATTTTTAGTGGATATACCGTTTGTCGCGTATATGCTGACATTCGCGACGATCTATATGGAAGCGTTCGTCCCATTCGTCGCGTTCTTTCCGCTTCGAAACGGTCCGGTGCGTACGGCGACGGTGTTTTTGTTCTGGTTCTTTCACTTAATCGCCCTGCAGTCCATGATGTACCTGGGGCCGTTCCCCTATGTTTGTGCGCTGGCTTGGACGGTGTTTCTTCCTTCCTGGTTCTGGGATCGTATTACCCCATGGTGGCTTGGGGGCGGGGCGAACAGCGTACGCGGTCGCCTATCGCGATGGGCTTCGAATTACCTGCCCTCGCGGGTGGGGGCTACATCCGACATGCCTGCCCGACAACCGGTTCGTCTCGGTTTGCCGCTACCGGTCAATGTCCTTGCCGCGTTTTACTTTTTCACCATGTGCATCTGGAATATCCGCACCGTGAATTTCGCCGCACTCATCCACTATTTTCCGGTTTCTATGAATCGCATTGCGGAAGTGCCCCACATAGATCAGTGCTGGGATATGTTTTCGCCGCGCCCCATGTCGGACGATGGGTGGTTTGTGATCGCAGGTACTTTGCGAGACGGTTCTAAGGTTGACCTGATGCCGTGGCTGGCAGATTATGGGGAGGCGCCCCCGTTGTCGTGGGGTAAGCCGAAAGAGGTAGGGGTGCAGTTCCGCGATGAACGATGGCGCAAGTACTTCCTGAACCTTTGGCCCACCAGCAACAAGCGATTTCGGCGGTACCTGGCGAGCTATATTTCGTACACCTGGAATCGGGATCACACGGGGCCGCGGGAACTCTGCACCTTCGAAATCTTCTACATGCGGGAAGATACGCCCGATCAGTACGCCCCGATCCCCAAGCCCGTCCCGGTTCAATTGTGGAGCCACTGGTGTTTCGAGGAGTTCGCACCTAAGGCCCAGAATACGGTAAAGCCATCACCCGCCCCTGGTGTCGGGGAGGGTTTGCGTGACGCACAAACCGGTGGCAAGTAGCAACACGGCGAACAAGAGTGCGGCACCCGCGCCAAGCGACTGGGCGAACTGCCCGGCGATCAGCGGCAAAAAGAGTGCGGGCAGCGACACCGCGTTCATCAAGCCGATGTAGGTCGGCTGATCGTTTTCGGGCACCGATTCCAGCAGGTAGTTTGTGATCGTGATCCAGTTTTCCACGACGCCACCGAGCAGAAAATAGGCCATGTAAAACAGGACCACGTTTCCCCCGGTGAGCTTGCCCGCGAACGCAAGAAGCGGCCAGAGGAGCGAGATGCCCAGTAAGTTACCCAGGGTCCGCTTCGGTCCGAATCGATCGGAAAGAAAACCCCACACCGGCGCGAACGCCAGTAGCCCCACGGTTTGCGCGATCAAAAACTTGCCCGCCTCGCCTTCCGGAACACCGCCTGGAGTTGCCGTGCGGACGAAGCCCCACAAAAAAGGAGCGGTAGCAATGGAGGCGGTCGCCAAAATTTGCACCAATGCGAGACGGGCGAAATCCGGTCGCTCCCGGAGTCGTTGCGGGAGTGATCCGAGATAGGCACCCAGCGATAAGGAAGGGGCAGGGGGTGGAGAGTCCGCGGCACGTGCTTCCGGGCGGTTCTCACGAATCAGGGCGAGGAATACCCACGAAACTGCCATAAAGAAAGCACACCCCCAGACCAGAAAAGCGTCTGCCAGGGGGAACTTCGCAACGCTTCCGCCAAGGAGCAAAGCCACAATCGCCCCGACGCCGAGTTTGCCGATGCCACTCACCGTTTGTGTTGCGGCGAAAAGTGCGCCGCGGCGTCGCGCCGGAATGGTACGCCCGACCAGTGCTGTCCAGGGGACGCCGCCCCCCCCGTCGCCGAGCCACCCGAGTGTGTATGCCGCCGTGAACGCCATCAGCGCAAGATCGGGTCGCGTCCTGCCGAATGCCAGGATCGCCGCGCCGGCGAGAAAGTAGCCGATGCGTCCGCAAAAAGTGATCGCAAGCAGGATCGGGAGATAGCGGGTCGCGTTCTGCAACCGGTGCGCGACAAAAAGCTGTGGCAGATAGTACGCTCCTTGACGGATCGAACCGAGAATCCCGAGCAACCCGAGATCACCGCCGAGTCGCCCGATGAGGGCCGGCAGGGCGGTTGCGGCGTCCAAAAACGCCGAGCCAAGAACAAAACAAGCGACATCCCCGACCAGCATTAAAAAGTTTAACCGGGCGTTGGGTAACGTGATACCGTCGCTGTCTTCTGTCGGTGTGTCGGGATGACTCACGGTTTGCTGGATGCGCCGGAATCAGGACCCGTATTGCCACTCTCTTTTGTTATGGTTTTGAGCGGTTTCAAGGATGCCAGCAGCGTCGGCATACGGTCATCGAGCAGAAAATTCTCGACGAAAGCTCCGGCGGCAAGCTTGAGGACTTCCTCACGCGGAGCGTCCTTCGGTTTGGAGCGATACGCTGCCGGAACCCGCTTCCCGCCGTATAGGGCGATGCTCTGCTTATCCATCTCCGCCTTCTGCGCGTCCGTGAGCGTGGGCCAAAGAACGCCCAGAATCTTTTCCACCGATTCGCGCTTCGCCGAGCCCACACGCGCAACGATCGTTTTTTGTATCTCGACAAACTTCGTTTCGATTTCGGTCGGAATCGGTTCCCCGTTCACCGCACCGTCCCGGGCTTTTTTCACCTCCGCTGCGATCTCGCGCATGGCATCATCGTCTTTGGTGCGTCGGGCTTTGTCGGCATCGAGGATCTCCTTGACCGCTTTTGCCATCGCGATTATCTGCTCCTCGGAAAGGTTTACGTTCTGAAGCGAACGCAGGAGCACGAGGTCATACAGGTCGCGGCGAACGGCGTTCGGATCCACCGTCGGCGCGGTCGTGGCTTTAGGTGTTTCCTGCGCGAAGGCGGTGATCGCGGGCAGGGCGATAGCGGCGAGACAAAAAAGGGCGGCGGTTCGAGTTTTCACAGTGCTATGATAGCATGCCGATCGCCCAACGAAAAACCCTTCGCTCAAAATGACCGGGAATGAAGGAGTTTTGTTTGCCTGCGGTCAATATCACAAACGGAAACGAAGCCGGTGTTCGTCTTGTCAATAAACACAGCGAGTCGGAAACGTTGCCAGGACAACACATTGCGATAGTGAAGCGTTGCAATAGCAACCGGCTTATGGAGGAAGGGAACGAATGGTCTTTTTAGGCGGCCCGCGTCAAGCGGCGGGACGACGACATATTTTTTCGCATGCGGCGACCTGCGCAACACTTTTGTTCGCGGGCGCGGTGATGCTTTCCGGGTGTGGCGGCGGCGGGGGCGGTGAAACGAACCCGAACCCGACTCCCACACCGATCTCGACAGCCACGGTGCGTGGTCGGATCGTTGAAAACAACACCGGCGGGAATGTTCGTGACGCCGTGATTCGGCTCGGGGATGTCGCAGTGACTACCGGCGACAATGGTGAATTCTCGATCCAAATCCCCGGCGGTGGTGGGGAGCGTAGACTGCTTGTTATATTGCCTGCCGGGCAATACGACTCCCAGGGATCGTACAGCGAGAGTTCCTGTGTACGATTGGCTAGCGACGGGATCGTCATTGAAGCGGGCGAATTGGAAAACGGGGATCTCAAAAATATCGGTGACATCGGCGTGTCCAGCACCCTGACAAGCCCGCCGCCCCCTCCCTGCGATCTCTAGATCGGTAATGTCGCATGAACCGTCCCGCCTACGCTCCTGATCGATGTGCGGCAGGACGGTTCACCGTTTCGTTATAGGTACCCATTTTATGACTTCCCCGGAAGCAACACGCTGGCACATTGACGTGACGACAGGCAGCATCGTCTGGGATGTCACGGATGTCGATAACCCCGCCAACATTTTGCCGCACGCCGACCACGTAGAGATGAGTGGCCGACGCGTTTCCGTGATCGTGCGCTACCGGATCGACACGCAACGGCGGCTTTTCGTCGAGCGGGACATTTTCTTCCCCCAACTGCGTGTGCGCGAGAACGACGTGCGTGGATACCTGCGCCGCGTCTACGATGACCGCCTGATCCTGCCCCGCTTTGTGATCGACGACAAGGAGTGGTTCCCCGCCCGCGCCCCGATCGAGCGCGTGACGTTCGACGGTGTCCTGTCCTTTCATTACGCGCCTGTCGTGGGGGGCGTGGCAGTTGCGCGTTCCTTTCAGCCGGCGAAGGATAAGGCGGGACTGGTCGAAGTTTGGCGGTTCACGAATCAGACCGATTCCGACACTGCTATAACTATCTTGAACGGGAGCTTCGGTCAGTCCGATACTGGGGTGTCCGGCAGGATGCATATTACGTTGACGAACATTTTTGTCCCTGACAAAATTTTTGCGAAAAGTCAAATTAAGAATATCTCCTCTGGCTCGCAGTCCGATTTCCCTGTCGTGATTCAAGCGGATGACTGGGATTCTATTGATGCCAATGGCATGGCCTATCAAGACCCGGAGCAAGATTTTAAATCGTTTATGGTCATCCAGGGTAAGCATATCGACGAGGAGGTATCGAATCGCAGGGATTTCTCCCGCCGCATCCAGTCCGACCCCGCCCATGTTTCGTTCGTCTGCCCCGACCCGGAACTGAACCGACTTTTCGCGTTCGCCAAGATCCGCGCTGCCGAGTCGCTTTTCGAGACGAAAATCATGGGACTCGTTCATTCACCCGGCGGTGGCAACTTCTACTGCGGTATCTGGGCGAACGACCAGTGCGAATACGCAAGCCCCTTTTTCGCCTTCCTGAACGACGGGGACGCGAACGAGGCGTCGGTGAATGCGTACCGGCACTATGCGAAACACATGAAGCCCGACTATGAGCCGGTTCCTACGTCGTTCGAGATGGGCGGTAATATCCCGTTTCATGCGGGCGGCGACCGGGGCGACGCCGCGATGATCGCGTCGGGACTGTCGCGCTATCTGCTTGTGCGCGGCGACCGCGCCCTCGCTACCGAACTGTACCCGATGCTCCAATGGTGCAACGAGTACAACCAGCGCAAGACCGACGCGCGGGGCGTGGTCCTTTCCGACAGCGACGAACTGGAAGGACGGTTTTCGACCGGCGACGCCAACTTATCCACGGCGACGCTGGCGTACGACGGCTACCGGATGTCGGCGCATGTCGCCCGCGAATTGGGGCATGGCGCCGAAGCCGACGAGTGGGACGGACGTGCCGACGCGCTGGCGATAGCCGTTGAGGCGTTCTTCGGCGCGACCGTGGGAGGATTCTCAACCTACCGCTACCACGACGGTAACGACATTTTGCGCTCCTGGATCTGTCTACCGCTGGTGTTCGGGCTCGCGGAAGGCTCGCGGAAGACCGGAACCCTGGACGCTCTGTTTTCGCCACTCCTTTGGACGCCGGACGGCCTCGCGACACAGGCAGGCGAAAAGACATTCTGGGACCGCTCGACGTTGTACGGACTCCGCGGCGCATTTATCGCCGGCGCTACCGAGTCTGCCTACACAAATCTGCTGTCGTATTCCCGGCGACGCTTGCTCGGTGATCACGTCCCGTATCCCGTGGAAGCCTACCCGGAGAACGCACAAGCACACCTGTCCGCCGAATCCGCCCTGTATTGCCGCGTGTTCCTGGAGGGCTTGCTCGGCTTACGCCCGACCGGGTTCGACTCGTTCGCCCTCACGCCGCGCCTCCCGGCGGCATGGAACGAATACGATGTACGTTTCACCGCATTCGGCGGACGCGACATTTCGATTCACGTCGAGCGCAAAAAGGGACAGGTCGAGGTTTCCGTAACCGCGCCAAACGCGAGCGGCACGTATTCCTACAGCGGGTCGGGAACGGAAGAGCGGACACACACCATCCATTTCAGACATTGATGAACGCTTGTCCCGATCGAAAACAATGACTACCGCGCAACTGGATTGGCTTTCTCTCGAATACGGAATGTTTCTTCACTTCGGACCGAACACATTTTCCGGAGTCGCATGGGGAGACGGCACGTTTGATCCGCGATCCTTCGCGCCGGATCGGTTGGATTGTAAGCAGTGGGCACAGATCGCCAGTGATGTCGGGATGCGATACGCGGTTCTGACCGCGAAGCACCACGATGGTTTTTGCCTGTGGCGGACGAAGCACACCGATTATTGTGTCTCATCGGCGGCAGTCTCGCGTGACGTTGTGGGCGAGTTTGTTGATGCCATGCGCGATGCCGGAATCAAACCCGGCTTGTATTACTCGCTCTGGGATCAAAATTACCCGGACTATGAAAACGACGCAGCCTACGCGGAGTTCATGCAGGCGCAGGTATCCGAACTGCTGGAAAACTACGGACCCATCGTCGAACTGTGGTTCGACGGTGGCTGGGACAAGGAACACCCGACGCGCCGCTGGGAATGGAAGTCGGAGTTCGCGGACTCCGTTGACATTGAGATTCTTCGAGGTTGCCGGTGGCATTGGCAGGAACTGTACGATCTGATTCATGCCCAGCAACCCGATTGCCTTGTCGTCAACAATTCATCGAGCGACCGCCCGGGCATTCCGCGCTATCATCCGGTCGACGTCCGCACGGCGGAGCACTTCGATTTCGTGATGGACGGCAAGCGGTATGTGCCCGAAGCCGGCACCGAGTGGACAACTCATGAGGGCAACCCTGTTTCTCTGCCGCTGGAATATTGCACCAGCCTTAACCCGGACTGGTTCCACATCGAAAGCAAGCATTTCATTCACCCCAGTGTCGCGACTATCGCCGGATGGCGCGAAACCGCCCGGTCCAGCGGTGCGAACCTGCTTCTGAATGTCGGACCCGACAAGCGCGGCTTGATTCCAGAAGTGCATAGTGTGTATTTGCGCGAAGCAGCGAAACGAGAAACAATCGAGTCATTGTAACAAATTGATGCGGCTTTGCGTTTAGAGTGGTATGAAGCAAACGCCTTTCACCTTCGCTCGCGAAACCGCCGAGAATCCTTCCAAGGAAAGGGTGTTTCGTGCGGAGTATCGGTTCCTATTTTTTCAGTTGCTCGGCTTTGTCAGCATCGCGTTACCGCTCATGTTTTTATTAACGCACGCCGACCCGACGTTCGTGCATTTCGTTCAGCATCTCGCGCAGTGGGCATGGCAGGCACCGCTCCTTGTTGCCGTCCTTACCTTTCCGCTGACCTGGTTTTACCGGGTTCGGGTTCGGCCGGAAGGAATCCACGGCGGAACGTTCTGGAGCACGCCGGTCTATATGACGTTCGCCGAAATCGAAAGCGTCGAACCGCGCTCAATTATCGGGTTTCCTTACCTGCGCGTGAAATCGTTCCGGGAGTCCTGCCCGACGCTCTGGATACCGCGCTTCCTGGCGAATCCGGACTCCTTCCGCGAGACGGTCGTGTCAAGTACCTCATCCGCGCATCCACTACGGAAATCGCTACAAAGTGGCTACACATCCGAAAAGCGCGAACCGCTGGCGCGGTAGCGACCGTCCAGAAACTGAGCGGGAAATTCCGCGCGATTGTCGGGCCGGGCGAAAAGTGGCGGGCAAGGGTTGTCTTCGGAAACTGCACGCACCGGAACGCGTTCGCGTGGGGGTGAGCGTTACAAATACGGTTTTAGAAACGCACACGCCCGCGCCAGTCCGCGCTTTTCACCCTCTACGCTCCCGTTGTAGCGGAAATCTTCCAACTCCA
>JACMMA010000800.1 GCA_014379275.1 Armatimonadota bacterium
GTCGGGTACCCCCTGGGTGGCGGACGGCGCCAACCGGGTACCCGACAAAAAAACACGCCCGGCTCAACGACTCAGCGGTGGTTCGGGCGCGGTAACGACGACCGCAACGGCTGGCGTTGTGAAACGCCCACCGAGCACCCACGCGACACCGAACCCTAAGATCGCTCCCCCGAGCACCTGATACGCGAAGTGCGCTCCGTCCGCCACCCGCGACCAAGCGATTCCCGCCGCGATCACGTAAAACACGGGTGCCCACGCCGCCCCGAAACGCTCGGCAAGCAACCACGCGACCACGACCGCCGCCGCCGTATGCCCGGAAGGGAAGCCGCCGTCGGTCCCTGAAGGGCGGGACAGGATGTGGAATCCGTACCAGGTAGTCCCTTTGGCGACCAGATACAGTCCCGTTTCTGTCCCGATCGTTGCTACGGTTTTCAAGGCGAGAGCACGGTCGCGTTGTCGCCACGCCGTGAAGAGCAATCCGCCGATGCCCAGAACGAGAAAAAGAAGGTTAATCTCCTCGCTGATGCGATGCGCCCACGGTTTGAGCGTTAGATTGGGGGTGCGCGGGTCTACCGATAGGAACGAGAAAATGACGCCGATCAAAAGAATCAGAGCACCAACCAGGTGGCGTCGGCGCGGCATATGGAACGTGGACATCAGGAGTATTGTACCGCCGGGACGTGTCCGTTGGTCAGACGTGAACCAGCACGCCCAGAAAAACCTCCACCGCATTCGAAACGGTTACGGGGTTGCGACCGCGCGGACGTCTATGGTGACGGGGTGCTCCTGCTTCGTTACTAGAAACAGGAATCGCGGGGTCGGGATTGCGTAGTCCTTTAGTCGTACCACGAACCGGGCGACGATATGCAGGCTATCCCGCCCGGTGCCCCTGTCCCGCTCCCGCGTGACCGTCGCGAAAGCGGTGACGGGTTTGGTGACCCCGTGCAGGGTGAGCATCCCGCGCAAAGATCCGGCGACAGGCTTTCCGTCCGAAAGAGTGGGCACGGCGGAAACCTTGTTCCCGGTAGCTTCCCCGTTCGTGGGCAGATCGAGAGCGGTTAGAACAAACGACGCGGTCGGGAAGGCATCCACGCCGAGGTGCTTGCGTCGCATGTTGGAGTCGCGGGTGCCGTTCCCCGTCGAAAATCCCGCCGGACGGACCGTGAAAAAGGCGATCGGGTTTGCGGCGATTCGCTGGGGGTCGACGCGAACTTCGCCGCTGATCTGATCGGTCTGCCCGGCATACTTTTCCGTGTTTGTCCGCGCCTCGAAGCGTACGCTTTGCCCCGCCCCCGCGGTAATCCGGTACGTCACGGGTTCCGCCCCCGAAGGACGAAGCGTCAAACCGGCGACACAGAAAAGACCAGTCATAACGTGCCATGCTTGCATGGTTTATTGTACCCGACTTGCCCGGAAGCACGGAAGGTTCTCCATGTCCACTTAACTTGTCCGCTTCACCGTTCCGCTTGACAGGTCGCCGCCCCCGCCCTACAATCGCAGATAACACCCGTTTTCGGTTCTTCATTCATGCGCCTCAAACGTCTCACGCTCCACGGATTCAAAACCTTCGCGGACAAAACCGAAATCACGTTCGCGCCGGGCGTGACGGCTATCGTCGGCCCCAATGGCTCGGGCAAATCAAACCTCCTCGACTCGCTTCTCTGGGTCCTGGGTGAGCAGAAGAGTTCCGCCCTGCGTGCCGCGAAGTCGTCCGACGTGATCTTCGCCGGGTCCGGCAAACGCAAACCGATGGGCATGGCGGAAGTCTCGCTAACCGTGGATAACGAGGACCGCTTCCTGCCGCTTGATTTCAGCGAAGTCACGGTCACACGGCGGGCGTATCGCAACGGTGAGACCGAATACCTGCTCAACAAAACCCAGTGCCGCCTTAAAGATATCACCGACCTTTTCCTCGACACCGGCGTCGGGCGCGGCGCGTATGCCATCGTCAACCAGTCGGAAGTCGATTCCATCCTGTCCGCCCGTGCCGAGGACCGGCGTGAACTGTTCGAAGAAGCCGCCGGTATCAAAAAATACCGCGTCAAGAAGCGCGAGGCGCAGCGCAAACTGGAGGCGACCGACGCGAACCTGCTCCGCATCCACGACATTACATCCGAGGTGGATGCGAACCTCGCCCCCCTCGCCGCGCAAGCCGCATCGGCCCGCCGTTTCAGCGAACTTTCCGAACGGCTACGCGAGATCGAAGTCGGACAGTTAGCCGCCGACTACAAACGGCTCGCCGACGAAGTCGCGGCACTTCACGGGCAAGCCGTGACTGCCGATGCCGTAGCGACCCGGGCTCGCGAGGTCGCCGCGGAGGGCGAGGCGCAGACCGGGACGATGGGGCAAAAAATCGCGGACGCCGAAGCGCGGATGGATTCCGCCCGTACCGCGCAACAAGCCGCGATGACCCGAACGGAACGCGCCGAGGGACAGATCGCGCTGTCCGCCGAACGTAAGTCGTCGGCACAGAGGACCGTGGCGACGGTAGAATCCGATGTCGCCACATTCCAAACCGAAAAAGAGCGGTTTCAGGCGGAGGGGCAAACCCTGACCGAGACCGCGCGGGAAGCGGAAAACGCGGTGACACTCGCCAGCCGGGAACTGGCGGCGGTCGAAGCCACGGCACAAGAGGCGGCACGAACCCTGACGGAATTGTCGCGGACCGCTGCCGGGCAGGAAGCAGACTACCTGACTCTTGCTCGCAAGCTCGCCGCGCAAAAAGCGGAACTGGAATCGCTCCGGGTGCGAATCGCGTCGCGCGATGCCGAAGTATCGGACGCCGACACCCGGGCCGGAACGCGCGAAACGGAAGCGATCCTGGCGGGCGACGAGTTCAAATCGCTGGACGCCGCGACGCAAACCGCGCAGAAGGTGCTCGCGGAAACCCGGAGGGTGCTCTCCGAGGAGCGCGAACCGGCACGAACCGCCGCAACGGACGCGGTGACCGGGGCAAGCGACGCGCGACAATCGCGCGAACGTCGTCTCGCGGAGCGGGAGGCGCGTTTGCGCGTTTTAGAGGAAACCGAGTCGGCACTCGAAGGGTACTATGTCGGGGTCAAATCGGTCACGAAAGCGTCGCAGAACGGCAGATTGACCGGGCGATATGAACTAGTCGCCGACGCCCTCCGCGTTCCGGCAGACTTAGACACGGCTATCGAGATCGCGCTCGGCGGTTCGCTCCAGGATATCATTACCGACACAGAGTCCGAGGCGAAAACGGCGATTCGTTACCTGAACGAGACGCGGGGCGGGCGGGCGACGTTTTTACCGCTCGATTCACTCCGCGCCCCGGATGTGCCGGACGCCCTGCGAAAAGCGGCGAAGCAGTATTCGGGCGTGCTCGGTTCCGCCGCTGATCTGGTCGGCTTCGACGCCGATGTTCGCGCCGCCGTTCACGTGCTACTGGCACGGGTCTTGATCGTGGACGATCTGGACACGGCGACCACCATTTCCCGGCAATTGTCGCGCGAGTTCGGAAAGATCGTCACGCTCGGCGGCGAGGTCGTCGTACCGTCCGGGGCGATCACGGGCGGGGCGCAGGGCAAGCCGGGACCGAACCTTTTGGGGCGCAAGCGCGAAGTGTCGGAACTGACCGACGCGGTCAAAATCGCCCGCGCCGATGTCGAGCGGCTAAAGACGGCGGAGGCAGACGCCCGCACCGCCGAAGCCGCCGCGCGACAGGCGGTGCGTGACGCCGAGGCGGCGGTGCAATCTGCCCGTGACTACGCCGCGGACGCCGACCGCAAAGCCCAGACGAAACGCACCGATGCGGAACGGCTTTTGCGGGAATCCGCGTCGCTCCGGGACCGGGCGAAACTGCTCGCCGAGTCGGTCGCCGCCGACCGCGCCCGCGAAGCGAATCTGCAATCCGCCGTTGCCGACGCCGGGACCGCGGACGAGGGAGCGCAGGCGTCGCGCGGGGAGTTGCAGAAGCGGCAGGCATCGCTCGCGGTTCGTCGCGACGAAGCACAGGCGCAGGTTAGGAAACTATCGTCGGAGCTAGCGACGCTACGCGAACGCGCCCGCAATGTCGCCCGCGACGCCGAACGCGCCCGAGAGAATGCACTTCGCGCCACCATCGGTGCCGAGGAACGCACACGCCGCGCCGAAGAAGCTCGCGCCCTGATCGCGCGCGAGGACGCCGAAGCCCTGCCCCGCGCCGCCGAACGTGATGCTGCCCGCGCCGCACTCGCCGAAAACACATCCAGTCTCGAAAAGTGGCGTAGCGCACGGCAAACCCTGTTGGCGGAAAACTTCGCCCTGACCGAGCGCATCAAAATTGCACACCGGAATGCGGCGGAAGCTTCGGCGCAGGCATCGACGGCGCGGCAAAAATCCGCCCGCGTCGAAACCCAGGCGGAGCAGCTGGCCGAGCGGCTTTTTACCGAATACGAACTTCTGCCCGAGGATGCCATCGCTCAGACCGGGGGCGCACCGGTGGACCGCGATGTCGCGCAGGAGATCGCCCGGCTACGTCGTGAGATCAAATCGCTCGGCGCGGTAAATACCGGAGCCGTCGAGGAGTACGAGCGGCTTTCCGAACGTTCCCGTTTTCTCACCGAACAAAGAGCCGATCTGCTTGCCGCGAAAGAGCGGCTTATGGCGGCAATCGCGGAGATCGACGAAAGCACGCGCGGCGTTTTCACGGAAACGTTCAACGCGGTCGGCGTCGCGTTCGGCAAACTATTCTCGCGGCTTTTTGGAGGCGGCACCACGGAACTGGTCCTCACCAATCCCGACGATATTCTGGAAACTGGCATCGAAATTCTAGCCGAACCGCCCGGCAAGAAGCGGCAATCCCTCGCCCTCCTTTCCGGAGGCGAACGCGCCCTGACCGCGACCGCGCTTCTGTTCGCCTTCCTGGAGGTCCGCCCCGCCCCGTTCTGCGTGCTGGACGAAGTAGACGCCCCGCTCGACGGCGCGAACGTCGAAAAATTCGCCAGTCTGTTGCGCGACTTCGGACAATCGTCCCAATTCATCGTCATCACGCACAACGCGACCACGATGGAAGCCGCGCCGCTCTGGTTCGGCATCACGATGCAGGAACCCGGCATCTCGCGCGGCATCTCGCTCAAAGTCCCCGACCCGTCCAGCGCGGAAATCAAATAGGTTCTTTTATTGTGTCCGGCGCGGACGACACGTTTGTGCCGTCCGCGTAGGACAAAGCTGGAGAACTGACAAATTGCAGACGGTTTTTGATACAGGAGAGATTTACAACCGGGGCTTGACCGATCCAACGGCTTTATCGCCGGACGAACGGCTCATCTATTTGATCCAAGAAATCGAATGTTATTCGGCGATGGAGGGTTGGGATGGTTTCTTTCGGTCGCCGGTTGCGATGCCCTATTACAATGAATTGAAAGACGGGTTGCGAATGATTCAAGCCAACGCGTCGTTGGAAGTTCTCATCGCATATGAGCAAGAAATAATAGGGCTAGGCTTCACCGTCACCAATGATGGGATCGACGATATGTTAGCGTCGGATGTATTTGACGCCCTTGACCCGCCACACAATTACACCGACGACTGGTCCAAGTATTCTGACGAGTTGTGGGAATTGTTGCGTGAACATCTCGCCCCAAAAGAGATTGTTCTCCGGCTACACTTTTCTGAGAACCCATGAATGATCGGTTTAACCCGGTGGTGCGGCAAAGCGATACAATAAGTGTAGAAAGCGAAACACTTATGTCCATTTCAAGAAAGCGTTGGTTGTTTGAGTAGCGGCGTCGTTGTACGGGCGGGGCGCGGCTTGTACACCGTGCAGACGGACACCGGGCGGGTTTTGCCCTGCGGGTTGCGCGGCAACCTGAAAAAGAACCTTACCTATCCCGAATCGGCGAACGTCCATCATCGCGTCGAAAAGGCGAAGAAGCGGCGCGAAACAAACCCGCTCGCCATCGGCGACCGCGTCGAGATCGAAGTGGACGAAACCGGGATGTCGGGCGTGATCGAAACCATCGTGCCGCGCACCTCCGCGCTGACGCGTCGCTCCGGCAACGAACGAGAACGCCAGACCATCGTCGCCAACCTGGATCTCGCCATCGTGACGTTCGCGCTCCGCGACCCGCAGGTGGACCCGTGGAAGCTGGATCGCTTTTTAGTTCTCGCCGAGGACGCCGAAGTCAAGGCGTTGATCGTGCTCAACAAAACCGAACTCGCGGACCCCGCCGAACTGGAGAATGCGGCGAGCGAGTACCGGCGCATAGGCTACGAAGTGATGGGCACATCGGCGAAAACTGGGGCGGGTATCGAAGCCCTGCGCGAACGACTGAAAGGCAAGATCGCGGCGTTCTGCGGGCCGTCTGGCGTCGGGAAGTCGTCTCTGCTGAACGCCCTGCAACCGGGTTTGAAGCTGAAGACCGCCGAAGTCGGCGACGTGACTCACCTCGGGCGTCATACAACGGTCGCCGCCGAACTGATCCCACTCAACTTCGGCGGATGGCTCGCGGACACGCCGGGATTGCGGCAGGTCGAGTTCTGGGATCTGCCTCTGGAAGACGTCGCGTTCTGTTTCCCCGAAATCGAGCCGCTGATCGGGAAGTGCAAGTTCAACGACTGTCGGCACCGCTCCGAACCCGGTTGCGCCATCCTCGCGGCGAAAGAGCGCGGCGACATCAGCGAACGGCGGTACCTTTCCTACATCCAGATGACCGAACTTCCGACGGTGGGGTCCGCGCACTAAACCCCTAAAAGCACGACGACCCCGGTAGGAAAACCTACCGGGGTCGAGCGTTCGAGAGAGGCTCCGCCTATGGGCATTATTCATGACCCTTGTTTCAATCCTCACCGGCTCTTGCGAACCGGCGTAAATTAGGCGTGAACCGAAGGCTAAAACTTAGCCCGCGAAACCCCCTCGGAGACTATGACTGGAAACCATTGGTCACCACCTCCTTGTATAATTGAGATAGCAACGAGCCGGTCCTAACATTGGTGCAACCCGCAATCGCCTGCCACCGTCGAAACGGCTTAAGAAAATCGGGGGGTGTAGAACAACTGGGGGAGCGTCCCGCTACAGTTATACTATACCATGATCCGACAAAAAACAGTTCCCTGTGGCAATGTAAAAACAAAGATAGTTGTTTGCCGATGTTTGTATGCTCCTCTTAACATAAACTTCATGTTCCCTTAACAATTCCTTAACGATCCCTTAGTATTCAACCCGCATACTTGCCGCAACCCGTTTGGTTGAAAGGTTTTCCCGTATGCGCGTTTTCAAATCAGCTCTTGCCGCCGTAGCCCTCACCACGCTCCTTTTGCTGTCCGGTCTCTCTGCCGAAGCAGCGACGTTTACATTCAGCAGTTCCGACCCCGGTCAAGGCGTGTTCCTCAACGACAACGACGTTCGCTTATTCCCGTTCACTGTCACCGAAACGTTCGCTCAGTTGACCATCAGCACCGATAGTTACCTCAACGAGGCATTTCTAGGGTTCGACCCGACACTGGCTCTGTACACCAATACAGGCGCGGCGGCTACCGACCTTCTCGTGGTCGGAAGCATCAGCCAGAACGCCGATCCGGAACTCGGCTTGGGCGATGATTTCGTGGAAGTGGTTGTCCCGGCAGGAAACTATCTGCTTGCGCTGACTCAGTACGACAACACGCCATTCGACGCGGACAGTGACGCAACCACGTTTCTCGGGGAAGGCTTCCAGTTCAACAATCCGGTCAATCCTCCCGAGCCGGATTATACGAATCCCGGCGGGACGGAACGGTTCGTTGATCTCACCGGTGCCACCCGTAACGGCAGTTTCCGCGTGACCGTGGTCACCGTCGCCGTCCCGGAGGCATCCTCCGCCGTGCTCGCCCTGCCCGGTCTGTTCGCTCTCGTTGGTATCGCTGTTCGACGCCGAAATATGGCGAAAGGTAACTAATTCCAATGGATAAAAAAACTCTGCAAGCCGTTCTTAGCAACCCGGTCACGCGCCGTCAATTCTTTAACGCCGCCGGTATGACCTCCGGTCTCCTTCTCGCCGGAGAGATCGCCGCGCAAGCGCAGGTCGGTACCTCCGCGAAACTCCCAAGCTTCCCGTTCACACTCGGTGTCGCGTCCGGCGACCCGACCCCGGACGGCGTGGTGCTCTGGACGCGCCTCGCACCCAACCCGGCGGGCGGTCCCTGGAATTCGGCGCGTTCGCGCTCCGTGCAGTATCAGGTGGCGACGACCCCAAACTTCGGCACTCTGGTTCGGCAAGGCACTGTTCTCGCCCTGCCGCAGGAAGCCCATTCGGTTCACGTCGAACTGCGCGGTCTTCAACCGTCCGCGACCTATTACTATCGGTTCCTGATCGACGGCTACGTTTCGCGCGTCGGGCGCACGAAAACTGCTCCGGCGGCGGGCGCGAACGTCAGCGCGGTCCGGTTCGCGTTCTGCTCCTGCTCCGACTATCAGAACGGCTTCTTCACCGGGTACCGCGCGATGGCGGAAGAGGATATTGACTTCTGGGTTCACCTCGGAGATTACATCTACGAATACGACGCGAACCCGGCGGCGGTCGGCGGACGCCAGCACACCGCGACCGACTTCCTGCTCGCAAACGGCACCGGGCGCGAGCAACTGTTCTCGCTGAACGACTACCGCAACCGCCATTCCCAGTACAAGCAGGACGCCGCCCTGCAACAATTACACGCGACGCACCCGATGATCGCGGTCTGGGATGACCACGAAACCGAAAACAACTACGCGGACGAGATCGACGAGATCGGCGACTTCGTCTCGGGTGCTCCTAAATTCCAGGCACCGGCGGAATTTTTACTGGAGCGTGCGGCGGCATATCAAGCGTGGTACGAACACATGCCGGTGCGGCGCGGTTTTATCGTGTTCGACGGGAACACCCCGCGCTGGCAGGACGCGAACCTGTACCGCCGTTTCGCGTTCGGCAACCTGCTCACGCTTCATATGCTCGACACCCGACAATACCGGACGGAGCAGCCAATCGACCTCACCCCTAACACTATCAACCAAGCTCTGGGCGTAGCCTTCGATTTCCGCTCTGACATCCCCGATAATGCGACAGGTTCACTCCTCGGTAGCGGACAGCGCACCTGGCTCACCGATGGGCTGACTGCCTCTACCACACGTTGGAACGCGCTCGGTCAGCAGGTGATGATGGCACGGACGAACTTCAACAATCGAAACCTATCTATCCCCGACCTCGGCGGGGCGAACCCGGACATCTTCAACGTCGACCAGTGGGACGGCTACGACGACGAACGGCAGAACTTGCTCACGACCATCCGCGATCTGCGGACGGTGCGACGAAACGCGGGACAGACGGAACCGAACGTCGTGGTCCTCACCGGCGACATCCACTCCGCCTGGGCGCACGACATCCGGCTCGCGACCGCCCCGGAATCCAACGACCCCGCCCGGATCGCGCAGTGGCAGGACCCGGCGAACACACAAGCCACCGAGTTCGTTTGCTCGTCGATTTCGGCGGACTTCCCGGTCGGCTTCATCCCGCTCGTGTCAGCCGGTTTGAACCCCGCGTTCAACGCCCCGGCACGACAGCAAACCTGGACGAAATACTTCAACGGCACCAACCGGGGCTATGTCGTCTGCACCGTGACGGCACCGGTCGGGGAAATCAAGTCGACGTTCCGCGCCGACTTCATGGGTCTCCCGGTCAACGCGACCGGGCAGGTAGTCGATCCGAACGCGGGGGCGACCCTGCTCCGATCCTTGCAAACGGTAGACGGTGAGCCGGGCGCGATCCCGGCATAGAAATACGCCGGATTACGGGCGGCGGCAGAAGGAACTTTTGTCGCCGCCCCGTATCTAATGGAACGAACAAATACAGATTAGGGGCAGTTTTTGAAAATCGGTTATTCGTAAGCACGAGCAAAAAGAAAAAGTCGGTACTCACTAAAAATGATACAGTGAAGCAAGAAAACGGATTCACGACCAGTCGCACTCCCATTCGATTTGGGCGAGCGATATGTTTTGTTCCGTGCCGCGTAGCCCGCGGCGCAAAGGACCCGAAGAACGATGCAATCAGGCGACAAAGACCTCGCGCGAACTGTACGTAAAGAGCTGAGCCGTCGAGCACTCGATATCACAGAGGTACAGGTGTCGTGCGTGAACGGCCTGGTTCACCTCAATGGTCGCGTGAAACCTCTTCCCGGGCGTGTCGGTGACTTTGACGCCGAAATGGATTCGATCCAGAAATCACTGCGTACGAATTCACACATTCGGGAAGTGATCTTCGAGTGGCAGACGCCCTACCAGAGTACCGGCGACAAAATGAAGAAGGACGCGGCCCGCAAGTAACCCGTTGTTACGGTAGTTTCGGAGTGACGTCCACTGTTCGCGCCTGGCTATACTGTGCGAGTCCCGCCTTTGCGCCGCGTGGTTTGCGGACATACCGCCGCTCCGTAATATCCACGGCGACGATGCTACTGTGCTTCACGCTCTGGGATTTTGCGGCGACGATCGCGGCGGCCTTGCGAATCACGGTGTCGGGAACGCGTTGCGGCTCCTTGTTCGTGCGTAGAACGCCGTGCGCCCCGGTTGCCGCGCGGACGTGCATCCAGATGTCGGTCGGCGAGGCGACACGGGTCAGCAAGTGATCGTTGGCGTCCGCCGTCTCCCCGACATAGAACGTGAAGCCGTCCACATCGTACGTGCGGATTTTATGCCCGTCGAACGGCTTGGGAGCCGGTTTCTTATCGCGCGGTTTGTTCCCTCCCCCCACCCGTTCCTCACCGACGATCTCCTCCAATTCCTCGCGTAGCGCGGGCAGATCCTCCTCCGCGGTTGTCGTCGAGAGGCGAACGGCAAGCGCGGCAAGGCGTTCGAGTTCGTCTTCTAAATCCGCGACTTGCCCATCCGCGTACTCGGCGGCGTCGCGGCTTTTTCGGGCGCGGGCAAACAGGGCGTCCGCGTTCTCGCGCGCGGTGCGCTTGGGGTCCAATGGAATAGTCACCGTCTCGCCCTCGGTTTCGGCGTAAAGATCCGCCAGGACGACCGAGGTCGCGCCGCTGTCCGGAACGTCGTTGGGCGACGCGAGAATCAGGTTCCCCCACTGCTCGTATTCGTCGGCGCGGTCGGCTTCGGCGAGCGTTTTACGTTGCGAGGACAGTTCCCGTGTCCGGTACGCCGTCTCCTTCTCGATGGCTTTGGCGAGTGCGGACCGCTCACCAGCCTCCGTGGTTCGCTCCCCGAGCGCGGCATAAAAGGTGTCGAGAGCCACCGAGATACTTTCTCGCTGGAACCGCAACCCGGACGGGACCGAGCGCGGCAGAAACGCCCAAACGCCGATGGTGGCGCCACTCCCGTCGCCGATCTGGTGTGGGTCGAATCGCTTCGCGTCCACTTCCGCTAAAAGCGATTCCAGTGCGGCGGCATATCCTTTCCCCTCATGAGCGGCGCGGGCTACGACCTCGGTCGCGGCGAGGCGAGACATGCCCGAATAGTTCATCGACAAGAAACGCGCTACCGCGTCCGGCTCTTCGGGGAAATTTTCCGCACGCGCCGTACGCGGATCGGGTTTGTCGCCGGTGCCGGGCGGGACGGTGTATGACACATTCGGTCGCAAAATCCGCTCGCCGCCGGTAGGGTTCCGAAGCACGCCACGCACCGTCTCCGCGCCGCCACCCCCGGTGGTCAGAACCACGTTTGCATTCCGTCCCATCAGTTCGCAAAGCAGATGTACCGATTCTTTTTCCGGCGTTTGAAAGGACAATCGCAAAACGCGGTCCCATGTCGGGAGTGTCGCGGCGACAAAGTACGCGCCATCGAGCCATTTTCGCGCCACTTGCAGGAAGCCAGGGGCGGTCGGGAGCGGTTCGCGCCGCACCTGCGTCAGGTGGACGCGGAACAGACGTGGGTCGGCAGTGATGAGCAGGTTATTCGCGCCGCCGCTCGCCCCGTAAAGCGCGATGCCAAACTCCACGGACGACGTTTGGCGCAGTTTTTGTATCCGCGCGCCATCTAACGTTCGGTTCAATTCGGCGGCGACGGCGGCAAAGGTGAAGGTGTCGAACGGTATTACTTCTGTCTGCATTGATTTGTCTTTTTTGTCCTGCGCGGACGGCGCCAACCTCACGTTGGATCGTTGTACCTGCGGTGCTCATTACTGGTTGGTAGTTGTGGGTCGGTCATTTCCCGCGAATCCGCCGGTAGGGTTTTCACACACCGTGTGGAAAA
>JACMMA010000801.1 GCA_014379275.1 Armatimonadota bacterium
GCGGAGCGGCTGGAGTTTGCCGGTCTGTATCTAGCCGACCATTTTGATGCGCTCGATCCGGTCGCCACACTGACCTATGCTGCCGGTAGCACGGGGCATGTCTCGCTTGGTTCATTGGTTGCCCCAGTCTCGTTCCGCGACCCGGTGATGCTCGCTCGTCAGGCACCGGTATCGAATCTGACCCGCACCTCGACCGACTTCTGGCCCAATAAGCCGGAATCACACGGTCTGCATTTGTGGGTGAATGCGCAGGTTTCCGCGTGGTTCGGTCATTTCGTCCACCCCGACTGGGATATGTTCCAGTCCGGTCATACGATGGGCTTGTATCATGCGGCGGGTCGCGCCGTTTCCGGTTCGCCGGTCTATGTTTCCGATAAGCCGGGCACACATGACGTCGAGGTACTGCGGAAACTGGTTACGCCGGACGGGCGCGTTTTCCGGTGCGATTCGCCTGGCGTACCAACGCGCGACTGCCTTTTCGCCGACGTGACGAAAGAACCAGTCTTGCTCAAGATCAGCAACGTGTCGCGGGGCGGGGCGCAACTGCTGGGTGTCTTCAACGCCCGGTATGCCGAAACCGGCACAGAACCCGTCACCGGCGCAATCGCACTCGCGGACCTGTCGGAAGGCTTTATCGGCGAACGTCTCGCGGTGTATGCACACAATGCGAAGGAGCTGCGAGTGCTCGCCGAAGCCGACCGCTGGGAGATCACGCTAGCGCAGCTGGAATGTGAAGTGTTCACGCTGGTGCCGCTGTTCGACTACGGTTTCGCGGCGATCGGCCTGTCGAACTACTTCAATGCGGCGGGGGCAGTTGTCGAAGCCAGCATTTCCGATGATGAGAAGACGCACGATCTGCTTCTCGAAACGGGCGGCAACTTCTTAGCCTACTGTGAAGCCGCACCACAGGAGGTCGAGATAGACGGCGACGCGGCGCCGTTCGACTACGACCCGGCGACGAAAGCACTCCGCGTGACGGTCGGGGGGACGGGGCTTTCGTCGGTGCGCGTCGTCATGACATAGGATGTGAGCCCCCCAACCCCCAATCCTGGGGGTTGGGGGGGCGGCTCACATCCCACCCGGAAAACTCTTTAGTAAACGTGAACAATGCTGTCTTCGTCGAACTCTATCTCTAACCGGTGGTCGGCGAGAAGAGCGGTTCCGAGGAGTGGGCGATTACCGGTCGCTAGAACGCCGACATCCAGTAGCTCGCCGTTCCACGAGATCGTCGCCTTGTGCAAAGCGACTCGCCGGGAAACCCCGTCTGCCAGCGTGCTCATGACATCAATCTGGTAGGGCAAACCGAGTATCTCGACTGCCTCCTTGGGTAACAGTAGCTCGCCGGAAAAGCCGGTGTCAACGACGAACTCGATGACTATATCCGGCCTCCCCAGTATCGAGAACGGAATGCCGATTACGGCTTGTAATTTACGGACAACACCTTCCACGTTTTACGACTGTATCCTCTCGCCGCTTTCATCGATGCGGTATATCGCGCCGCCCAGGGAATATAACGCGCTATAGCCGATACGCTCTCCCCACAATCGGGCGTTCGGGTGACGCTCTTTTAATCGTTCGGTGGCTAACAACAGATCCGCATCGACTTCGTAGTCACCGGTCGCCGGATCGATGGCGACCAGTTTGCCGATGTCCTCCGAATCCTCGGTGAGCGACTCGAAAAGGGCGAGATAGATCGCGCGACCGCGCTTCGCCTGTTCGTCTTGTAAAAAGTTGCTTTCCATTGCGTATTCCATCTGCGGTGAGGGAGCGGTCATCCTGCTCCCTCACCGTGCGGAGTTCTACCCCTTGTCAATCGCCATGCCGCGCACGTCCTCGTTCGCTTGACCGAGGGCTTCCGCGAGAGACGGGTGCGCGTGGATCGTTCGCATCAACTCCTCGACCGTGTTTTCGAGTTGGATCGAAACCACCGCCTCATGGATGATGTCGGTCGCGTGCGGCCCGATGATGTGGACCCCAAGGATCTCGCCGTACTTGTTCTCCGCGACGACTTTGACGAAACCATCCCGCTCGTTGATCGCCATCGCTTTGCCGAGGTTGCGGAACGTGAACGTGCCGACTTTGACGTCGTGCCCCTTTTCCCGCGCTTCCGCTTCCGAAAGACCGACCGATGCGACTTCCGGCTCGGTGTAGATACAGGCCGGGTTCGCCTTGTACGACATCGTCGAATGGTGCCCGGCGATGTTCTCCGCCGCGACCAGACCCTCTGCCGTCGCCGTGTGTGCCAACCCGGAGCCGATCACGTCGCCGATCGCGTAGATATTCGGGACGCTGGTCTGCATCTTCTCATTGACGGCGATAGCCCGCTTGTTCTTCGGAGCACCGATGGTCACCCCTACCTTGTCGAGGTTCAATCCGTTGGTGAACGGCACACGACCGGTGGCGACCAGAACCACATCCGCCGGGATCGTTTCCGATTTGCCGTCGCGCTCGAATGTTACCGACTTTTTGCCGTTCTCGCCTTCCGTGACGCCGGTCACTTTGGCGTTCGTGCGGATGGTGACGCCCTGGTTCTTCAACACCTTTTCCAATTCGGTAGACAGATCGATATCCATCGTCGCGAACAGGCGTGGCAGAAACTCCAGGATGGTGACCTTTGTGCCGAGCCCGTTATACGTGTAGGCGAACTCACATCCGATCACGCCGCCGCCGATCACGACCAGCTCTTCCGGGATTTGCTTCGCAGAAACCGCTTCGTTCGATGTCCAAATTTTGCCGGTCGCCAGCGTGCCCGCCGCGAATTTTGCCTTCACATCCCAGTTTGGCGTGTAAATATCGGCGTCGTCAATGCCGGGAATCGGCAGTTTCGCCGGGACCGACCCGGTAGCGACGACGATATTGTTGGTGGTCAACATCTGGGTGGAACCGTCCGCCTTAATCACCTCGACCGTGTTCGCATCCTTCAAAGTGCCGATACCCTCGATCGCCGTAACGCCGTGCTTTTTGAACAAAAATCCGACCCCGCCGACCAGGGTCTTCACGACTTTTTCTTTGCGGGCCATCAATGCGGGAAAATCTATGCCGACATTATCCGCGGTTAATCCGAAATCTTTCGCATGTTTAATCGTGTATAACGCCGCCACCGAGCCGATCATAGTTTTGGTCGGGATACAGCCCCAGTTCAAACACGTACCGCCTAAATTATCGTTCTCGATACACGCCACCTTCTTGCCGAGTTGCGCCGCGCGAATCGCGCAGGGATACCCGCCCGGCCCGCCGCCGATAACAACCACATCAAAATCTTTCCCATTTTCTGCCGTAGTAGCCGCCATAAAAATCTTTCGTATCCTTGTCTTTATTTTCGATTAGGGCGCAAATATCGCCCGCCGCATACACTCAGTATAGCATACAGCGGCGAATCAAAAAAAATCCGTGGTTGTTTCTGAAACCGGTTTCAAAGTCAAACAGGGCGTGGTAGAATTCGTGTTGTGATTGAATCCGGTTTCAAAGTCGAAACGCGATCCCCTGTAGCCATCCGCGACGTCGCGGCGCAGGCGGGTGTGTCCCGCGCCACCGCCTCTAAAGCGCTGAATCCCGCCGCCATGTCGGTGATTGCCCCGGCGACGCGCGAACGTGTCCAACGGGTCGCCCGCGAACTCGGCTATTACCCATCCGCCATCGCGCGTGGTTTGTCCCGCAAGCGCATGGATACGCTCGGCGTCGTGTTGACCCCCGGTAGCGTCACGCCGAACGAGTCGCCGTTCTTCGGCATCCTGTTCAACGGTGTGTTGCAAGCCGCCGCCGCGCACGGGCAGAACGTCACGCTGTGTGTCGGCGAAACCTGGCGCGGAGCCGCCGAAAGCCTGCCGCGCTTCCGGGACGGTCGCTGTGACGGCTTTCTGATTTTTTACCAGACGAGCGAAAGTGACATCATCGACGCTCTGGTGAACTCCGGCGTGCCGACTGTTTTAGTGGACGATCGGCGCGACGACCCGCGTCTTTCCTGGGTGGACGTGGACAACCGGGGGGCGGCACGCGCGATGACGGAATATCTGGTCGGTCTGGGGCACCGCCGCGTCGCCCTGATCACCGACAACGACGCCGAGTCGGTCTATATTGAAAACCGGATCGTCGGATACCGGGAGGCGATGGACGAAAGGGGATTGCCACGGCAAGAGGTTTTGCTTTCCTTCGCCGAGGCTTTCGGCGGGGGCATCTACCCTGCGGTGCAAAATCTGGCGCGGTTGCCCGCCGCGTCCCGCCCGACGGCTTTGTTTTGTACCAGTGACTCGGCGGCGGCGGAGGCGATTTCGGCACTGACGGACTATGGCTTGCGCGTCCCCGAGGATGTTTCCGTTGCCGGATTTAACGACGACAACGGCGGGAAAGACGTGAAGCCCGCACTAACGACGATGCGCCAGCCGTACTCCCGGATCGGCGAGGAAGCGGTTTCGTTGCTCGTGGAGCAGGTGGGCGACATTTCACGGCGGGGGCGTCAGGTGATGCTCCCCACGGAACTGATCGTCCGCGATTCGACGGGACCGGCTCCCATCGAAAAATAACCCGCCGATATTATCTCAGTTTATTCGCTACATTCGCGATTCAAAAGGAGGAAATAAAAACAGAAATGCTATCGAAAGCCACTCTCCGTGCGTGGCATTGTCCGATGACCGGAAACGGGTGGCGGAAGCCGATCCACTCTGCCGTCATCATATTCAAACAAAGAGGTGTCCAATGACTGTTCTCTCACGCGTCGTGACCGCACGACTAATCGCTGTTTTTGCAACATTAAATATTGTCACAGTCATAAATACCGGTTCCGCGATGGCGCAGACCGCTTCCCGTGATCCGTGGGTGCGACCGTTCTCCGCCGACTCCATCTGGAACACGTCGCTCGGTAGCAACGCCACCTATGTCAACGCCAACCTTTTAGACGCCGCCATCGGCGGGGCGCAGGAAGTCGACTGGCTGATCCGCGTCAACCCCGGCGACCCGTGGCGTCAGACGTTCTTTCCCGGTTTCGACACGCAACGCCGCCGCTCCGACGGAACCACGGAATCGTGGATTGGCTGGACCCAGATACCGGACTCCCTGATCATCCCGGACGTACAGGGGACCCCCGGTCAGTTCGGCTACGAGGCACCGAACGCCTGCTCGGCGCTCCTGCAACCTGACGGCTACAGTCTGATCCAGTGGCAACCGACCACGCGCCTTGCGTCGGACGGTCCTCTATGGGGCTACC
>JACMMA010000802.1 GCA_014379275.1 Armatimonadota bacterium
TCCTCGTTGAACGTCCCCCCGCCGACGTTCACTACGCTGTCATGGTACGAAGTCACCTGCTTATTGAAGGTGCCCCCGAATATGTTGATCGTAGACCTGCTGAACGCGTTCCAGTGACCAAACGTGCCGCCGTGTATATTCGCCGTGGACGTGTTGACGATGCGCAAAAAGTCGACGTCCGCAGGCTCGATTATATCCACGGTCGTAACGTGGTCCTTGCCCGCCGCGTCGATGCCGACGCGCAGGTCGGGGTACTTCTTGTCGAGCGGCTTGTTTTTGGCGATGGTCTGGTCCGTATGAAAAAAGAACGTCTGGGCCTTTGCGGGCGTGGCGAACACGGCGGCGGCGATCATGAGAGCGGCATCTCGGATAAACAATTACGTCTTCTCTTTCTTTCCGTCGAAGTTTCGGGCGGACACGGTGGCGGATGCCCGCGCATCAATTTAACCGTCACTCGAACGTTCCCCTGCTTGGTGCTTCGATTTTTAATCTCCGAACATTATCGCCGTCCCTTCCACGCGGGCGAAGCGTGCCGAGAAGATGGCAACGTTTCGTTTGTAGAGAGGAGCGAGAGGACAAAGATCGTACCGGCGATTCAGGTACACTGTTGTCGAATCCTCTTTCATGCAAAGGAAACCTGTTATGCCGAATATTCCCCTGACGATTGATGCCGCACATCTCGCGCCGAACGTGACTCCCGCCATGGTTGGTGCGTGGCAGGATCGCCTGCGGTGGGCGTCCGATACATTGACCAAGGGAACCGGCGCGGGTTCGGATTTCCGCGGCTGGCTCGACCCGGCGACGATAGTCACGGAAGCCGAGATCGGCGAAATAGAAGGGATTGCCGCCGATTTGCGCGACAACTCCGATACGCTGGTCGTGATCGGGATCGGCGGATCGTACCTCGGATCGCGGGCGGTGATCGAAGCATTAGCCGCGCACGACGCGCCGAAAGTCGAGTTCGCCGGCCAGAACATTTCGTCGCGGTATCACACCGACCTGATGGCGCGTTTGCAGAACAAGCGCGTCGCCGTGAACGTCGTCTCCAAATCCGGCACGACCACCGAACCGGCGGTCGCGTTCCGCCTGATGCGCTCTTTCGTCGAGAAGCAAGCCGGGGCGGACGCCGCGAAAAGTCTGATCGTCGCCACGACCGATAAGAACAAGGGTGCGCTTCGTAAAGTGGCGAACGAGATCGGCTACCGCACACTGACCATCGGTGACGATGTCGGCGGACGCTACTCGGTGTTGTCGGCGGTCGGGTTGCTCCCCATTGCTTACGCAGGAATCGACATCAAATCGCTCCGGCAGGGCGCGATAGACTGCAAGGCGGCAATCGACGCCGAAGCCGACCCGCTCAAAAACCCCGCGCTGTTTTACGCCGCCGCCCGTAACCTTCTGTATAATCAGGGCTTCGTCACCGAGCTTTTCGTCGGGTTCGAGCCGCGCCTGCATTATCTCATCGAATGGTGGAAGCAACTATTCGGCGAGTCGGAGGGCAAGGACCATTCCGCGCTGTTTCCGGCATCGGTCGAGTTCACCACCGACCTGCACTCGATGGGACAGTATGTTCAACAAGGGCGGCGATTCCTGTTCGAAACGTTCGTACAGGTCGGTGCGGAGGGTGAGCCGGTGTTGTCGCTACCCGAAGGCGACGACGCGGACGAACTGGGCTATCTCGCGGGCAAACCCCTTACGGACATCAACCACGCCGCATTCGAAGCGACCGCGCTCGCGCACCGGGACGGCGGCGTTCCCAGTATGACGCTAGCGATCCCGACGCTGGACGCGTATCACCTCGGTGCACTGCTGTACTTCTTTGAGCGGGCGTGTGGTGTGTCTGGCTATCTACTCGGCGTCAACCCGTTCGACCAACCCGGCGTCGAGGCGTACAAGAAAAATATGTTCGCGCTACTCGGAAAGCCTGGCTACGAAAACCAGACCGCGACGCTACGTGAGGCGGTGGCCCAAAAGCCGGAAGGTAGTATGATCTCGTTCGGATAGACGGGAACCTCATCCCCTTTCCGGCAAGGAGAGGGGATCTAAATCCGCTCACCGCGCTCCGCCGCGCCACGTTCCGCTGTGCCGTTTGGTTGCTCACCGAGCAGCGGGGGAAGGCGCTTTTCGTCGCGCTCCAGATCGGCGAGCTGGAGGTTCAGCGCGTGCACCGAGATGTGGATTTCGCGCAGGGAGTATAGAAGCGACCCTATCAGCGCTACCATGCCCGCGCCGAACACGAGCCGCGCCGCCGCTGCTTGTTGTTCGTAAAACAGGAACATCGCGATCACGCAAAGCAAGATCGAGGAGACTCCGAGAAACTGCATGTTGCGGATCATCAGCACACGGGCGCGCAGGCTCCGGATCTGTGCCAGCAGCCGTTCGTCGGGGGCGGAACGGTACGCCGCGTGGAGGGAGCGGATCAGCGACGCCAGGGCGAGAAAGCGGTTGGTATACGCGAGCATCAAAAGCGAAATCGCCGGAAAAAGAAGCGCGGGGGTTTGCAGATTAACTTCCACGCGTTCAGTTTACCGCGTTTCCCGATCTAATCGTCGTCCCATATCCAACCGAGGCGGCGGAGCAGATGCGCGAGCGGGAGGGCGAGAGCCGCGTTCCACAAAGCATTCATCGCCGTGAATCGGAGCGCGCCGAGGAGCGCGTCGAGCGACAGCGGCGGATTACAAAGGAGATATACGGCGTCCGCGACCAAAGAGCCGGTCAAAACCGCCGAAACGATCACCAGTGGGTTGGAGCGCACGAACCGCTCCGAAAACCCGCCCGCCACGCACCCGGCGACGGTGCGCGATACCAGCGTGGAACCCACCGCTTGCCCTGTGAGCGCGGAGGTCACCAGACCCGCCCCAAACCCCCATCCGCATCCCCCGGCGGCGTCGGAGAGTAGCGCGGGGAGAAGGCACAGTGTCAGCACAAAATCGGGACGCCCGGTCACTTCGGCGTGCGGCAGAAACAAAACGACATTGGCTTGCAGACCCGCCGCCAAACAAAGGAGCAGCAGGAGCACGCAAAACCGCACGGCGGGAACGGCGGAAAGGTAGTCGGTCATCGGATCAGGAAAACTTCCCGAAGCGTCCCCGGCAACGGTGCGAACGGCTCCACCCGTGCCGACTTCACAAAACCGGTCTTCTCTGTGACGATCTCCGTAATCGTGCCGATGGGAACGCCGGCGGGGATGATACCGCCGAATCCTGAGGATATCACGGTGTCGCCGACACGTATATCATCCTCTCGGCGCAGATAGACTACGGTAAGCTGCTGCCCCCTGCCACGCCCCCGGACGACGGCAACGGCTCTATCTTTGACGCCGCCGGTTTTGGGGTCACGCCGCTGCACTAACACCCCGACCCCGGAAGAGTTATCGGAAAGGAGAAGCACCTGGGCGGTGTTGCTACCGACTTCGGTGACCTGTCCCAAAAGCCCGTCCGCAGTACGGGCAACGGAGCCGACTTTGACCCCGTCATTCGTACCGCGCGACACGAGCAATGTTTCTGCGTTAGCGGACGGCAACAAAGCGATGATTTCGGCGGACAAGAGGGGTTTCGGGGATAGTTCGGCAAAGTCTAACGCTTTCCGGAGACGTGTCGCATCCGCGTCCGCGTTACGTAAACGCTCGTTTTCGAGCTTCAAACGGCTATTATCGCTCTCAAGTCGTGCGATGGTATCGGTATCACGTTTGCCAGGCAATATGTAATCCCAGAGGGTTTTCGCCGAACGCGAAGCGCGTGATGTCCCGATTGCGAAGGGGGATGCGACGGTGCGAACACCGTCGAGTGCCGGATCGGTGCGCCCGGCAGATGCGAGACGGTTATGCAGAATGCCGTAAAGAACCCCGGTGAGTACGAGAACCCCGAGCGCGATAAACGCCGTCCGCCCACTGCGCTGCGGAGTCGCACCGCCCCGTGTCACCCCGCCGCTTAAAAGGGGCGAACTGTTTCCGCCGCCGCGAAAAGGGTTGACGCGACCTGACGTATTCGTTTTCGCCCGTTCCGAGCGTCGGGAAGTCGGTGGCATGATGCGCTCTCAGATTATGATACGGCGAAATGCGTCCGGTTAGTTCAATTGGCTATGCGTCAAAAGTGCGTTCCGCAAATTCGGGTTGCTACGAATCGCGTCCAAAACTTCCCCGGCACCAAGCGCGACGCAGGACAGGGGATCTTTGGCGATGTGCACCGGCATCAGGGTTTCGGCGGCGATCAGTTGATCCAGGCCGCGCAGGAGCGCACCGCCTCCGGCGAGATAGATCCCCTGATCCATGATGTCGGCGGCGAGTTCGGGTGGCGCCGATTCCAGGGCGACTTTGACCGCCTCCACGATCTGATTCACGGGGTCAGAGATCGCGTCGCGTACCTCCTCGGAGGTGATCGTCGTCGAACGGGGCAGTCCGGTAATCAGATTCCGCCCGCGCACGGTCATGGAAAGTTCTTGCTCCAGCGGGTATGCGGAACCGATATTGATCTTCACGTCCTCGGCGGTGCGGTCTCCGATAAACAAGTTGTACGCGCGGCGGATATACGCGGTGATCGCCTCATCAATTTCGTCACCCGCCGTACGGATCGAGCGCGAGGTGACGATACCGCCCAGCGATATCACCGCGACCTCGGTGGTCCCGCCGCCGATGTCCACGATCATCGAGCCGGTTGGCTCCGCGACGGGAAGACCCGCCCCGATCGCCGCCGCCATCGGCTCCTCGATCAGATACGCCTGACGCGCCCCGGCTTTGCGGGTGGCATCCAGCACGGCGCGACGTTCTACTTCGGTCACACCCGAAGGGATACCGACAACGACTTCCGGCAAAGCCCAGACCCGACTTTTGTTGACCTTCTCGATGAAGTGACGGAGCATCCGCTCCGTCTGTTCGAAGTCGGCGATGACGCCGTCTTTCAAAGGGCGGACGGCGACGATATGTCCGGGGGTGCGCCCGAGCATCCGCTTGGCTTCCTCGCCCACTTTGAGAATCTCGTGGGTATGCACGTTCAGAGCGACGACACTGGGTTCACGGATTAAAATGCCACGTCCGCGCACATAAACCAGGGTGTTTGCGGTACCAAGATCGATGCCCATGTTGCGGGAGAAACGGCTGAAGATGTGGCTTAAAAAGCGCATTCGTAAAAATAGTCTGGCTTTCGGGAAACGGGTCCCCTGAGTATATCATGTGCCGGGAACGGGCCGATTTTGGACGTGGCATAAACGCCGATTCGGTTGACGCCATCCAGTGAAACGCGGCATCAAAATTGCAGAGATTACCACTGGCGATGTCATCGCCACCAACAAGGGAGTAGAAAATAACCAATGACCTGGATTGAAGTGAAGGCATATCATGTCGGTGCGTTCGGCGGCGTGTATCCCATGGACCCCGCCGCAGACCCAACCCGCTGGATAAACATGGACCGCGTGTTCTCGATTCTATTTGAAGACGAGAAGA
>JACMMA010000803.1 GCA_014379275.1 Armatimonadota bacterium
ACCTCCATAAGTAATGTCGCGGGATCGGCGCGCTTATCTGCCGACCCTGCCTAGTCGCTCTGACAGTTGTTTGAGTGCGCCGTTGTTGGCCTCCTCGGTACGCGACGTAAAATCGTTTTACACAGAAAAACACGTCTCTCTCGATTCGTCACCAGCACGGCGCGGCGTCACTGCCACATAAGTATATACCGTGTTTGTTAAGAATTTGTTAAAGATACCTACAGTTTTCTCAACTTTTTCGCGGCGGAAAACACGCGCCGTCCAGTGGCATCTACGCCGCTTGCGCCCGCGCATGATGTCGCTTGCGATTTGCGCCTTGAGTTGTCGTTCATCGCGGATATTACGCCAGTGTTCCTTCAATGCCGCATAGGAACCCCGAAATATGTGATCGGGACTGACTAACTACAGGTGCGAATATCGCTCGCCAGTGGCAACGCGGACGCCATTAAAAAAGAAAACGGCGGGGTCTTCGCCTTCCGGCTGATCCGTTGTTATCCCGACGACGACCGCCTTTTCGCCGGGCTTCGGGGCGCGAAGACGTAAGGGGCGTTGCTCACGCCCTGCCGCGCCCGAACGTGCAGGATATACTAATCCCACGATACCCTGCCGAAAGGACGCCCGCCCCATGACGCTGACGATAACGCTGGAAGACGAGATTGCGAAGGAAGGTGAGGTGCGGATTCACGCGCCCAACCTATCCGACGCCGGGTTTTACGAGTTTTGCCGCCGCAATCCGCTCCTGCCGATTGAGCGCACCAAAGAGATGGATATTTTAGTGATGACTCCCGCCGACAGTTTCGGCGACAGTCGCAACTTTGAGTTATGCTTATATCTAGGAAACTGGAACAACGCCTTGCCGACCCCTGGGATTGCGTTCGGGCCGTCGGCGGGGTTCACGTTCCCGAACGGCGCGATACGTTCCCCGGACGCCGCATGGATTTCCGCCGACCATTGGAACGCCCTGCCTGTACCGCTCCGTGCCCCGTTCGCGCATATCGCGCCGGATTTCGTGGTAGAAATTATGTCGCCGTCCGATAGGCTACCGAAAGCGCAGGAGAAGATGCACGAGTACATCACAAGTGGCGTTCGTCTCGGCTGGCTTGTTGACCGGGCGAACCGCACCGTTTATGTGTACCGCCCGAATCTTGCCGTGGCAACGCTCCTCGACGCAACGCTTCTCGACCCGATGACTGTGAGCGGCGACCCGGAACTGCCGGGGCTTGTCGTCGACATGACGCGGGTGTTTCAGGACAGCCTTTGAACTGCGCGGCACGAAAGAAAACGGCACGAAGCGGGAGGACCAACGCCCGTCGGCACGGACGAAATATTGCAGGAAGCCCCCGTTAAAGTCCAGGGCGCATTACCGTCGATTTTTTTCGCGCCGGGGAATCAGGTGCCCGGCAGGGAGCGCAACTCCTGGCTCAAATGCGAGCGGTCCCCGAGTAGCGTCAGTTGGGGACCGTACTCCCCGAATCGGACGACACTGACGGACGCCACGGGTGCGGCGATCCGGTCGCGGTATCGCCCCAGATCAATGCCGAGTAGGCTACACAGGATCAAGCGCAGTGTCGCCTTGTGCGACACGATCAGCACGTTGCCGTCCGCGTGCGATGCCAATATTTCCGTTATCACGCCCGATGCCCGACCGGCGACCTCCACCGCCGTCTCGCCGCCCGTCGGGGCGTTCCAGGCGGGCTCGGTCTCCCAGCGGGAATAGTCGTCGCCGAATCGTTCCTGGACCTCATCGCGCGT
>JACMMA010000804.1 GCA_014379275.1 Armatimonadota bacterium
AGTTCGAAAGGCGGTGGCACATAACGGGCATTGCCGGGGCGGCTACCCCCGATCCAGTTCTGGCTACGCCGAAATTCGCCAGGTTCCTTTGTGCTACCTTGCCCTTTGGAGAGTAAAACTTTGTGTATCTCCCTGAGCAAGCGTGACGATAACGGAAATCCGTCCGTCCGAGTCCGCGCCATCCCGAAATCGAGTGCCGCGACGTAATTGGAAACCTCCACCACGTCATCAATCGGAACCCCAGGAACCTCCTCGAATTCAAATAGTAACAGGTCGGAAAGTGATGATTGCGTGCCTTCGATCTGTGAGGATAAGACAGCCTCCTTGCGAATGTAGAAGTACAGAAATAGGGAAATATCCGGCAACAGAAACGATAAGCCATCCAATCGACCGACGGCTCTATTGGCTTGTTCTGTCAGGTCATAAATCTCCTCCGTGATCACTATGGGAGGAACCGGGGGGAGGGGATGGGGCACGAAGGCGGAGAAAGGTTCCCCACTTATCGTCTGTCGCTGATAGGTTCCTATAACACCGCGTTCCATGATTGCGAAACCCTTAATATAAGATTACTTACATAGTGAAACTTGCTATGTAAATTATAAGTCCATGTCTTTAATAGCGCAAGAAGGGATTTCCCATCACGCGGCGAAAATATCGACGTATGAACCGCCTCGTTTATCCTGCCATGATCTCCGCATCCGCTATTTTCTCTGCCCCCGTATTCGCCGCGAATCCGACGCCTGCCGAGGTCCGCGCCGAACTGTTCGTCGTCGCGCGGGAAAGCCGAATACCGTCCGCGATCCTGTGCGGACTGGCTTGGCACGGGTCGCGGTTCCGGCAGTTCGACGCGGCGGGCAAGCCGCTCGAAACGAAGCCGGGACGCGTCGGGGTGCTTGCCGTGTCGGTCGAGGAGCGTGCCGACGCCACGCGGCTCCGTTCGGACTGGCGATACAACGTGCGCGAAGGCGCGAAACTGCTCGTTCATGCGTGGAACCGCGCCCCGCTACCGGGAACGTCGCGGCTGTCGGCGGGGCGCAACATGCTGGAGTGCTGGTTTCCCGCACTCGGCTGGTACGGCACGGGCGGGTGGGGCGGTTTTCGCGGGCGCGAAGGCGCCTCGGCGGACGCCTACGCGCACGCGGTTTTAGACGCCGTCGCGACCGGCGGGAACGGCTTGTGGGAGCCGGTCATCGTCTCGCGCCCGTCGCCGGAAAGGCTGGCGTGGGGGCGGAACTGGCTATGCCCGCCCGCGCCGTGGCATTACGGCGACGTGCCGCAAACTCCCCCGGCGAGCGTGGTCGTCAATCTGCCGGTGCCGTATCTGTCGCAGGCCTGGGACGTGCCGGACGGTTTCGACGGTTCCGGCTCGTGTGGTCCATGCTCCGCCGCGATGGTCCAACTCCTTGCCGGAAAGGTAAGTCCCGAACCGGTGCCGGTCAAAGACTCGTACCCGCACGTTTCCCCCTACGGCTCCGCGATCCCCGCTATTCAGAGCGTCACGAACGAACCGGGGTTAGGTGCGGTACACGCGAAGATGCTCGCCTATCTACGCCCGTCGTTCCCCGGTGTCGCGATCTTCTACAACGAAAAGGCGACGTGGAAACGGGTCAAGAGCGAGTTGGACGCCGGGCGACCGGTGATCATCGGGACTTCCGTGACCCCCGCCGGTCATATCATGGTCGCGCGCGGCTACCTGTCGGACGGGCGGATCATCGTCAACGACCCGGCGGGGGACCGCGAACAGTTAGCCCGGATCAACGCGCCGGACGGTCCGTACTCCCCGACCGGCTCGCGCTACTGGAACGGCGGCGGCAACGGCGCGATCTACGAATGGGAAGCCCTGGACGTCCGCTGGGCGATGACGTTCGGAGAAACCAAGCCCGGCGACGCGGACAGGGCGGAAGACGAGTAACCGATTTCCTATCCCAATCATCCCACCGCAGTAATCTGTTATGCAACGAACCTTCCTCCGACCACTTACCGACGCAGAGCGTCGGTCCGTAACTGATACCATTACGTCTATAGAGAAGCAAATTGCCACGGCTCCCCGACTGCGATGGAGTCCACGCGCAACCGGGGCGGTATTGGGAACAGTCGTCGGCATCTTTTTTGTTGTCATAAACCACCTACGCGACAATTTGTCCTTGTCCGTATGCTATATCACTATCTTCGGCTTTGCCGCGATGGGATGGGCAATATCTCTGTTGTTCAATAGCTACGTCGAGAAGCCGGATCGGAAGTCCCTCGCAAAACAGATAGCGTGGAATCGCAACATTCTCGCACGCGGACAACGCCGCGTCCAGCAGGTCGAGTCCGTCGCTATTGCCGTTTTACAATATGATGACGGCGACGATGGGCACGAGTATGCGGTCTATTTCTGTGATCTGGGCGATGGCACGGCGTTGTGCTTACATGGCGATGTTGCGGTGCGCGAAGCAGTTGGAAGAGAGGAGTTTCCGTGCCTCCAGTTTGAGCGACTCAGTTACCCGGATTCACGAGTGTTTGACGTGATTGTTGCGCGAAGCGAACCCGTCGAACCTGCGTACGAATATGACTGGGAGGAACAGGGCGACCTGACTATCCCGAAAGACGGTGCTGTTCTGAGGGGGGCTAATCTTGCGATCTTGCCCGCCGTTCTAAAAGGATAGCACGTTTGAGTTATATAGACGGCTTCACTTTATCGGCAACTAAATCCGCCATCGGCCCGGCGTTCGGAGTGGTACATTGTCGCAATCCGTCCACGACGCCCGCCTGATTCGC
>JACMMA010000805.1 GCA_014379275.1 Armatimonadota bacterium
ATTCCGCACACCTGGGAAAACACCACGCTCGAACACCTCCGCGCCGGCGACTCCGTGAACATCGAGACCGATATTTTAGGCAAGTACGTCGAGAAGATGCTCGGCGGCTACGGCGTGGCAGGCAGTGCCAGCACCCCCGCCGATCCCTACGCGGACCGATTATCGCGCGAGCGAAGCGGCGTTTCGATGGACCTGCTTTCCCGCTCCGGCTATGTCGCCACCGCGACCGAGGAAGCCCCCACCCGCTACGGTGGCTACGGCAACGGAAACGACTGGTAGCGCCTGTCCCAGAGGATTGCCCTTGGATATAGCGCCCTATCTCGAACACGAAGCGCTCCTGAAGAAGCGACTTCCGCAACTGACACCACGCCAGCGTATGTTTTTCACGGCGTGGTGTTGCGACCGACTGTGGGCGGATTTCGGAGAAACGTATCTTTCTCTCATAGGTGCGGAGCGTGCCACCCTGTTGCGAGACACTTACGACCACCTGTGGTCCGACTTGCTGAAAAACCGCCCGATCAGAGAAACAGAAATTCATTCCTTGCTACCGGTGCTGGACAAACTCGGCGACGAGCACGCGGACTACATCATCGAACTGGACAACCAAGAAACTGCGACCAATCTCTGTTATCACTATGCTATGGCGTTTGCGGTCACAGAATCTGATGATGAAGCCTTTTACGCCGGTATGGAACTCCTCAACCTCGCCGACCACTTCAGCAACGGCGGCATGACCGATCCTATTTTCATTGGTGAAGTCCAACGACAACGAGAGATGCTGAAGTATCTGTCGGGCCGCTCTCTTTTCGACCGAGGCGACAGGTTCCTGTTCCGCGAAGAATCGCCGTTTTGGCTGGTCGAGTAACGCGCATGTATAAACCCGCTCCTCAGAACCGCGTCACATTCTCTCAGTTCATGGAATGGAACACTGACGAGACGTGGGCGGAGTGGGTGGATGGTTTCATTCGACAGTTCCCCGCATTCAGCAGTGATGACCGCTTGTTAAGTGGTTTTCTCGCGAACCTGATGCAAACATCGCTAGAAAGCCGTGACTGCGCAGCTAGCGTCTTGCCACTGTTCCTCATGCGCTGCAGACCTGATGGTAACGCTCGCTTACCAGACCTGCTGTACGTATCACCGGATCGTACCTTACCCTCGGACGCATACTTCCTGGACGGTCCCGCTGATCTGGTGATCGAAATCGTCAGTCCGGAGAGCGTTCGCCGCGACCATGTGGAAAAGTTTGCCGAATACGAAGCGGGCGGCGTCGGCGAATACTGGATCATCGACCCGACCACGCAAACCGCCGAATTCTACATTCGCGACGCGGGAGCGAAGCACTTCCGCCGCGCCCCGCTCGAAGGACTGACCGAGGAAAACGGCGGGGTTTATACCTGCGAAATGCTCGGCGGGTTACGGATCGACGTGGACTGGCTCTGGCAACGTCCCCTCCCTTCCCTCCTTCCCATCGTCACGGGTTGGGGTTTGCTAACCCACGGACAATTCGGATAAATGATGTAACCCGCGATTCGATAGCGCGAAACAGCGGAACCTTCGTGTCCGATTCGCGCTATAATGGGGGCGACCCATGAGCCGAGACACCGACACCCCTGCCGCACCCGATGCCCCGCCGACCAGTGAAAAATCCGTTTTCCGCGCCATTTTTCTGCTCGCCGTTACGATCTTTATAGATTTGTTGGGGTTCGGTATCGTCCTGCCCAACCTGCCCGCTTACATCGAAGCCGCCGTCGGACCGAACCACGAGCACGCGGCATTCATCGGCGGTCTGTTGGCCGCGTCCTATTCGCTGACGCAGTTTTTATGCGCGCCGTTCTGGGGCGCATACAGCGACCGCGCCGGGCGGCGACCGGTAATCTTGATCTCCCTGATCGGGATCGGCATCTCGTACATCTTTTTCGGCTTGTCGAACGGTAACCTGGCGATGCTGTTCACGGCGCGACTCTTAGCCGGTCTTTTGTCGTCGGCGAGCATCGGAGTCGCGTTCGCGTATGTCGCCGACGTGACGACGCCGGAAAACCGGGCGAAGGGGATGGGGCTGCTCGGCGCCTGTTTCGGGTTAGGATTCGCGTTCGGCCCGGTGCTCGGCGGCGTCCTGGGTAGCATCAATATCTCGCTCCCGGCATTTGTGGCGGCGGGGCTTGCGCTCGCCAACTTCGCCGTATCCTGGTTCATTCTGCCGGAATCGCTGACGAAAGCGAAAATGGTCGAATTGGCGAACACGACGCGGGTCCCGTTCCCCGAACTCCTGCGCCGCGTCCTGTCCGACCCCGCCGCCCCCCTATTTCTGGTCACGTTTATTCTGACGTTCGGCTTCGCGGCGATTGAGCAGGCGTTCGGGTTCTTTCTCATGGCGCGGGGCATCGCGTCACCCGACAATCAACAGATGCGACAGGCGTATCTGCTGGGGTTTGTCGGTGTGGTCGGTATCGTGCTTCAGGGCTTTCTTATCGGACCGCTCGCCAAACGATTCGGCGAGGGCAATCTGATCCGCGTCGGGCTTCTTATCTTAACGACCGGGTATTTCGTACTGCTCGAACCGCGCTCCTGGGGAATCATGATCTTCGTGGCAACGTTCTTCGTCTCGCTCGGTCGCTCGATGATAGGGCCGGCGGCAACGTCTCTCATATCGCGCAAGGCGAGGGTCGGGCAGGGCCTGATACAGTCGTCGTCACAAGGCTTCGACGCACTCGCGCGGACAGTCGGTCCGCTAACCGCGGGTGTGCTGTTTCAGTATTACGGCGCGACTGCCCCCTATATTTTTTCCGCCATCCTGACCGTTCTCGCCTTCGGTATCACGTTTCTGCTGGGGTCTGCGCTTCGATTACCTGCGAAAGGCGATGAACAGTGAGAAACTTGGCAGGGGGGGCATGGTGCCCTCCATCCCCCCATGCTGCGGGAATTTTGATTTCGGTAATACTCCTGACTGGATGCGGTCGTTCCATCGAGACACGCGCCGAACATGCCATCACCGATCTTTTGCCGCGCTATCTTGGTCCGGCAGAAAAGTACACGGCACGGGTTTCCGGTCGACCGGACGCGATCTATCGCGGGCGGTTGCGCTCGGTGCATATCGAGGCTACGAACGTCCAGATGCTCCCGAACTTGATCATTAATCGCCTGACCATGGATGTGAAAGATGTTTCGGTAGATCGCGCAAGCAACACGCTACGCAACGTCGGCGAAACACGGTTTTCAGCGCGGCTGACCGAGTCCGTAATCAATACCTACGTCCAGCGCAGGCCGACCACGCTCCGCGACGTTTCGATTTCGCTTAACGCGGACGGCAAAGCGATCATCACAGCGCGACCAGAAGTGCTCGGGTTTTCGACGATCCCCGTGTCGCTCCGCGGCACCGTACGCCTACAGAGCGATGGGAAGATATTAAACTTTCAGCCCGAAAGTGCCTCCTTGAATGTCGGCGTCGGGCAGGTCAGGGCGAACTTGCCCGGCTTCATCGCGGACAACATCGCGTCGCAACTAAACCCGGTCGCCGACTTGTCCGCCGCACCGTTCCCGATCGTCGCCGAATCAGTGATCGTCGAGCAAGGCACGGCAACGATCACCGGGTATGTGCCGCCGGGCGAGCTACAGAAGATCATCGCCGGGGCGGGCGATAAGTAGTGGACGCTCTGGTCGAGAGTTTTATCGCGTATTTGTCGGCGGTGCGGCGGGTCGCGCCACTCACGGTGAAAGCCTATGCGGAAGATACGTCGCAGTTCGCTCAGTGGGCGGAGGAGCGCGGCGTGACCCAGATCGAGAGCGTGGATAAAACACTTCTCAAAGAATACTTCGCGAATCTGACGGAAAAACAGAAACTCGCTCGCGCCAGTATCGCCCGTAAAGCCGCGACGATGCGAGCGTTCTTCCGATTCCTGCAACGGCGCGGTGTGGTGGCGCATTCGCCTGCCGCGAATCTCGTCACCCCGAAAAGGCAGGCGGGGCTGCCGAAGTTTCTTTCCGAGGAAGCCGTCGCCGCGCTGATCCAGGCACCCGACACCAACGCACCGGATGGCCTTCGAGATCACGCCATTCTGGAGATCCTATACGCATCCGGCGTCCGCGTCTCCGAACTGGCCGCGTTAGACGTGAGCGACTTCGCCGAATCGGAAACCACGCCCGGCGAAGGCACCCTGCGCATCCGGCGTGGCAAAGGCGGCAAGGAGCGGGTCGCGCTGCTCGGACAAGCTGCCGTTTCCGCCTTGAAAACCTACCTTTATGCGGGGCGCCCTCGTCTGGCTGCGAACGCAAAAACGATGCCACTTCCCCCCAGTTCTGTTCCGCTCTTACTCAATCGCTTCGGTACGCGCCTGACGGACCGGAGCGTGCGGCGGGTGTTCGAAAAGTATTGTGACGCGGTCGCCGGGACATTCAAGATCACGCCGCACGTGTTGCGGCACACATTCGCGACACATTTACTCGATCACGGGGCGGACCTGCGCGTGGTACAGGAGTTGCTCGGGCATTCCGACTTGCAATCCACGCAGGTTTACACCCACGTGACCACGACGCGGTTGAAAGAAACGTATGAGCGGGCGCACCCGCGGGCGAAGTAGACAGTCGGACGCCCCCCAGCCCCCAGAATTGGGGGCTGGGGGGCGTCCGACTGATGTTGGTACTTTCAATTAGCGACGATATTTACCAGTTTCCCCGGCACCACGATCACCTTGCGCACCGTCTTCCCTTGAAGGTCGGATTGCACCTTTTCCGATGCCAACGCCGCCGTTTCGCAGACCGTCGCGTCGGAATCGGCGGGGAGCGTCAGTTTCTCGCGGATCTTGCCGTTCACCTGCACCACGACCGTGACCTCCGCTTCGGCGGCGACGTTCGCGTCGTAAACCGGGAACGGTTCGCGGTACAGGAACCGACCGGCGTAGCCCAACCTTTCGAATAGTTCGTCGGCGAGATGCGGCGCGAGGGGCGCGAGCAGTTTGCAAAGCGTTTCGGCGGCCTCGTGCGCGGCGGGGGACGTATGCCCGTGCGCGGCGACGAACTTCCGCAAGCCGTCCGCGAAAATCATCAGGGCGGACACGGCGGTGTTGAAGCCGAGCGACTCGATGTCAGAGCCGACCTTCGCGATAGCCTGATGCGTCTTGCGGCGCAACGCTTTCTCGTCCGGCGACGTGGCATCCGCGATCTTTCCTGTCCAACCCGTATCGAACCCCGGCGCGAGATCGGAAACCGTGTCATAGACGCGCGACAGGAACCGGTACGTGCCGTTCATGCGCGTCTCGTCCCACTGGATCGTATCCTCGAACGGTGCCTCGAAACAAACATACAGGCGCAGAGAGTCCGCGCCATACTTTTCCGTGATCTCATCCGGCGTGACCGCGTTACCTTTCGACTTGGACATTTTCAACCACTGGAACTCGATCCGCACCGGGTCCTCGCGGTATGTTTCGTCCAACTGCTTCACGCGGCGGGTGGCTGGGAACGTCCCTTCGGACGCGTACCGTGCTGTCCACTCCGCGAAGTCGTAGCCGGGCAGTTCGTCGAACCGGATCG
>JACMMA010000806.1 GCA_014379275.1 Armatimonadota bacterium
CGAGTTCGGGGTGGGTGATCTGGTATACCCGTTCCGCCCGCTCCAGGTCTTTGAAGCGGTGCGCGCCGAGATCGCGCAGCCCCACCTCTTCGGGCAGGTGATCCAGTAACAGATCATGAGACGACGTCGAAACCAATGTCTGTCCGCCATGCCCCGCCGCGCATAACCGGGCGACGCGGTTGAGCACGGGACCGAAGTAGTCGCCGTCGCGCTCCTGCGCAATGCCCGTATGCAGGGCCATCCGTACGCGGATCGAAACCGGGTCGGGCCACGACTCACGCAACAGAGAAAGTTGTGCCTTGATGGCCGCGGCGAGGGCACCGGGCGCGGCGGGAAACACAGCGCAGAAGGCGTCGCCCATTGTTTTGAACACCGAGCCGCCGCAAGATCCGATGGCTTCCCGCATCAGCGCGTCGTGGTGCTCTAAGGCCGTTCGCATTGACTCCGGGTGTTGCTCCCAGAGTTTAGTACTGCCTTCGATGTCCGTGAACAGAAATGTCACCGTGCCGCTCGGCAGCGATGCGGGCGGGTTGGTGTTGGCTGGCGTCAGCAAACCCATACCATTGATAATACCCGGCGAAGGTCGAATTACCTCGCGTGAGTCCTCCGCCTGGCAGAATATCTGGCTCGGCGGGATGAATGCCGGGTCGCGGTAGAATATACCTATGCGCACACTGCTTGATTCCTGGATAGAATCCCACACTCCTCAAATCGTCGAAACTACGCAAACCGTTCTGCGGATTCCGAGCGTCAAAGACGAAGGCACCACGAACCCCGCCGCCGACGCGCCGTTCGGACAGGCGATCGCCGACGCCCTCTCGTTCACACTGTCGGTTTGCGACGCGAACGGCTTTTCCACCGAGAACTTCGCGGGATTCGCCGGGCACGCTGATTTCGGCACCGGCACCGAGATCGCCGCGATGCTCGGGCACCTCGATGTCGTCCCGGTCGGCAAAGGCTGGGACCACGATCCGTGGGGCGCGACAATCGCCGACGGCTGGATCTGGGGGCGCGGCACCACGGATGATAAAGGTCCGACCTACGCCGCGATGTGGGGCGCGTTCGCGGTGAAGGCGGTCTGCGACGCGCAGGGCATTGTGCTTTCGCGCAAGATCCGACTTATATTCGGGTGCGACGAGGAGAGCGGCTGGGAGTGCATGGCGCACTATTTCGGCGCGGCGGGGCAACCGCAGCCGACGCTCGCGTTCACGCCCGACGCCGAGTTTCCACTCGTTCATGCCGAAAAAGGTTCCTTTACGGGGACCGTGACGCGGCAGTTCGGCGAATCATCCGCCGACGTTCGTCTGGTATCGTTCCGCGCCGGACAGCGCCCGAACATGGTGCCGGACGAAGCGGTCGCCATCCTGACCGGAAATCCCGAAGCGTTGTCCATGATGCAGTTCGTGCTCGACCCGATGCCGGGGATCAGTACCGAACTTTCGGGCGACACGCTGACGGTAACCGCGAAGGGTAAAGCCGCGCACGGCTCGACGCCGGATCAGGGCGATAACGCCGCCGTGAAACTCGCCCGCGCCCTGACATCAAACCTGTCGGCGTTCGACGACCTGGACGGCGCGGCGTCGGAGTGGCTTACCGACCTGGCGAAACGGGGTGCGGACACCACCGGCGCCCAAAACGGCATCGCCTGTGCGGACGATGTCACCGGGCCGCTCACCTGTAACATGGGTGTCGTGACGCTCGAAACGGGTACAGCAACCACAGTCTTTAATGTGCGTTATCCGGCGACGTTGGACGGCGAGACACTGCTCGCCCGGTTCACCGAAAGCGTCGCGCAAAGCGGCTACGCCGTCGCCGATCTTTCGCATACCCCGCCGCTGTATGTGCCGGTGGATGCGGAACCGGTGAAGACGCTTCTGCGC
>JACMMA010000139.1 GCA_014379275.1 Armatimonadota bacterium
GGGCGGATGTCGACCAGCAATTGCCCGAGTTCCGCACCCGACTCAGCTTCCTCAAGGACAAGCAACGGCGAGCCGTCCGTGCGGAGCAGGGCGTGTAGCCCCGCCCGCACGGACGGATACGCGGCGACGATCACGACCGCCGGACCGGAATTTTCTTCTGTCGTTTCCATGTTTTTTGTTTGAACCGCCAAGACGCCAAGTCCGCCAAGGTAAGAGGGAGGGAAAAGAGGTTTTACGGTTTTTCGCTTCGCTCGCTATTGAGACGGCTTAACGAAACCGGCAAGCCTCATCTTAAACCCTCTTCTCCTTCTCCTACCTTGGCGGACTTGGCGTCTTGGCGGTTCACAACTACTCCGTTCCGGCGACCGTGGCGGCTACTGTGGTCGTCGCGCCGCCGCGTAGCGCGGTGATCGTGATCGTTTCGCCCGCGATTAGATGGTGGCGCAGGGCGTCCACGTCCTCGACCGGGCTACCGTTCACGGCGAGTAGTGTGTCGCCGAGGAACAAGCCCGCCGTTTCCGCCGCGCTACCTGGTTGCACGGAAACGACCAGCAAGCCGCGTGTTTGCAGGATGTTTTGTGAACCGCGCAAATTCTCCGGCAGGGCGACTAATTGCGTGCGGACGCCGAGATAGCCGGGGCGTTTCGTCCCGTGCGCTTTCAGTTGTTCCGCGACGCGGATCACGAGTGGCACCCCGAGCGCGACGCCCGCGCCGCGTCCGTAGAGCCGGTTGAGCAATCCGATCATCGCGCCGCCTGTCGTAACCAGTGCGCCGCCGGAAAAGCCGGGGTACAACACGGCGTCTGTGGAAACGATATACTCGGCGTTCCCGTCGGTCTCGGTTTCCTGCACCTGCGACACCAGCCCGAGCGTCGCGGTCAAGCCCAGATCGCCGGGTCGGGCGACGGCGAGCGCGAGTTCCCCGGTGCGCGGCGTTGCGGTCACAGTCGGTGCGGCGGGCAGGTCGGCTTCCACCTTGAGTAGCGCGATGTCGGTGTCCGCGTCCCGCCCGATTAGCGTTGCGGCGTGGCGGGTTCCGTCCGCCGTGATCACAAAAACCTCATCGCTTTCCACGGCGTGCGACGCGCCGACGATATAGCCCCCGCCGAGAGAAACGCCGCTCGCGGTGAAGCGCGTTCCATCGTCCACGCGCACCAGGAACGGCGCGATGATCGCCGTGGCGGCGGCGAGTTCGTCGGAAAGTCGGGCGAGAACGCCGGGGTTGGTTTCATTTTGTTGCATGGTCTGTTCCATAAAATTAAAGAACCTTTCGTCGCCGGTTCGGTTCCGGCGCAACCTGTTTTGGTATTGGGTTCAGGATAACGCGCGGCGCGGTGAGGGGCATCGGTCGTTGGAGCAGGCGGCATACCTGACCGGCTGGTTAGGTGCTGGGTGATTGGATCCGGGCGGCGAGACGTTCCGCCGATAGATCTTGCTTCGCCCATAGCGGAACCGTTCACGGTCCTATTATAATAGCCGTATCATGCCAGCCCTGGACCGATACCATGAAGTCGTCCGCAACGCACTTATGAAAGATGGTTGGACGATTACCGATGATCCACTGACCATTCGTGTCGGGAAGCGCAAACTATTTGCCGACCTGGGCGCGGAGCGCGTTCTTTCTGCGGAGAAAGGAACGCGCAAGATTGCCGTGGAGGTTAAGACGTTCCGCCGCGTTTCGACGATCGAGGATTTGCAGGATGCGGTGGGGCAGTTTGTCGTCTACCGCGATTTGCTGGCTGAAACCGATTCCGAGCGAGAAGCATACGTCGCCGTGCCGGATGAGACGTTGGACGGGATTTTCACAGAAGAGATCGGAAAGATACTTTTGCGGCGCGGATCCATTCGTGTCTTCGGTTACGATATAGCAAAGGAAACAATTACTAAATGGCTCCCCTGACAAATGAAACCGCCACTATAGAGAGTGTTCTACAGCAGTGTGTGGAACGCTACGCGACACCGGACGCCCGAATGTTTACCGTGTTCGACGAACAGCGCGGACATTTCCTCGTCATCGAAGAAGGGTGGCTCGGCAAAGAACATCTGTATAATCCGTTCGTCCATGTCGAATTGCAGGGCGGGCAGATTTGGGTGCAACAGGATTACACGAACCATGGAATCGCCAACGATTTAGCCGGTGCAGGTATACCGAAAGAGCGCATTGTGCTCGGCTATAAGCCCATTTCCGAGCGGAACGAAGTACTCTACAACGTCGCGTAAACCCACTGACCCACTTGGCTTGCAGGCAGAGAACCTTACGTCTCTTGCTACTGTTCGTGCTGCAATCGCATCGGCTCTTGGAAAGCTAGCAAGTGACCCACAAACCGCGTTGCTAACGGGAAAGTGTTCGGTTCAGGATTCCATGTGTTTGTTCGTGTCGGAAATCGCGTCTATGATTCACTAACAGGTGCACAAGGGCAAACGTTCTCGCAATGGGTGAGACGATTTCCTCAACAAAGGATCGGCGGATTGATACCTCAATCTTTCAAAGACGGATATAAACCTCAACCAATCAATCCTAACCATTTCGTACCGTAAAATTCATGAACTACATACTTTTTGCTACCTATAAATACGCGAATGCGTCCCTAGCGGCAGATCATTTACGAGTAAGCGGTCACCACGTCATAGTTGTAGATGATGGTGAGCAAGCAATGGAAATGATAGCGTCAGCCGGAAAGCTACCGCTCGTACTGTTCGCCCACCACATCATGCCGAATATGGATGGTATGGAACTGTTCTATTCGTTTCGTCAACAGTTCCCAACATTTCAAACTAAGTTAATGCTTGGTCTGCCGATGCCTAGTAACGGAGAACCTTGGCGTGAATGGGACGGTAGGGTTGATAGTTATATTATGTTGCCCTATTCCGACTGGCAATTAGTTTTATCCACTGAGCAGCTTCTTTTTTTGCGTGATAACACCTGAAATCTTATATGTCGGGTTGTTCGATGTCGCCCCTCTTGCAGATGGAATGAGATTATATTTTCGATGACCGAATAAGCAACTCATGCAACAAGATTGTCAGACACCACATCCTGCCCGCATTCTAAATATTACGAGGTAGAAATCCTCGAGTGACTGTTGACCAGTCAGCCTAACAACCCCGCCCGAACGGGTACAATCCCGCATGGAACCTTCTGAGACGGGCGACCTGCCCGACGCGCTCCGTGATGTGCCGCTCGATGTGTTGCTGACGTATCGCAAGGTGGCGATGGCGGCGGTATCGGTCTATCTGGCGCTACCCGACGAGTACGCGGCGGCGATCTTGACCGACGCGATGGACGAGTATCATGCGAACGAATTCAACGACCGCGAGATGTTGCGACGGAGCGACTACGCGGCGTATCTTTCGATGCTGTCGCGCGAGGCGATCGTCCGCTACGCCGGGACCGCCGCCGAAGGGCTGACCGCGCCACCGGACTCGCCGCTCGCGCAGAAGCGGGTGATGGGCGAAACCGGCGGACTCGGGATGACGGACGACATCAACGTCATTCTGCGCGTGCACGAACTGTGGGCGTGCCTCGAAGCGCCGGGCGGCGACGGGGCGTTCGGCGACGACGTGGACGGCCTGCTCGGTTTCGTCAAGCGGCACACGTGCAACTATTACAACGCGTGCGCGTTCCACCTCGTGCGCGAGAAGCTGCTGCCGGTGGTCGTGGACGCGGCGGAGCGCAGCTTTCGCGCGGAGGAAGCCCCACTGACGGCGCGGGACCTGCGCGAAATGATCGACACACGGGGGTTGTTGCCATGAACAGCCTGGAACGTTTCGTGCGTGCCTATCCGCCCGCCGCGCCCCAAGCCGGTTCGGCGGCGTACTATCTGCCGTTCGTCGACGGGCGCGACCTGGTCACCGTTCCCGGCGAGGCGGGATCGGCGTCGCTGCTGTCCGGCGTCGTCGCGAACGCGTTGCCGTTCGCCGAAGCCGGGGCGGTCCCGTTGTACCTGGGCGACCTGGACGGCGTCGCGTGCCTCGCGTACCGCGCCGACGAAACCGCGGTCGCCGAGGCGGACCGTAGCGGGACTCCCGTGCGGAACCTTTTCGGCGTGTTGCCCGAAGCCGAATACACGCTCGTCGGCTACGCGCTCCACCTGATCAACTGGGGCGAGATCAGCCGTTTCTGCCCGAAATGTGGCGGCGCGACCGAGGACACGCCGAACGCCTGGGCGAAAACCTGCACCGCTTGCGGCTACTGCGCCTACCCGGTCGTCTCGCCCGCCGTTCTGATGCTCGTGCATGACGGCGGCAGGCGTCTCCTGCTGTCGCACAAGGCGGGATGGGGCGACCGGTGGAGCATCCTGGCGGGTTTCGTCGAGCCGGGCGAAACGATGGAAGGGTGTGTCGCGCGCGAAACACAGGAGGAGGTCGGCTTGCGCGTGACCGACATCGTGTATCACGGCAGCCAGCCCTGGCCCTACCCGCACCAACTCATGATCGGCTTCACCGCACGCGCGACCGACCCCGACATGCGACTCACCGTGGACGAATCCGAGCTCGACGGCGCGAAGTGGTTCGACGCAGACGCCCTGCCGCAACTGCCGGGAAAACTCTCACTCTCGCGCCAACTCATCGACGCGTGGGTTGACGGAGTTGAGCGGAAATAATACTACCAGGAGGTTTAAATCACATAATCCCGTATACGCCCTTGGGCAAAATGCTCAGGAGCATCTAGGGAAAGGAGTAAACGAAAAAACGGTGGACAGGCGTGAGACTCTCTCGTTTTGCGAAAATATCAGGTTCAAAGAGCGAAACTTGGCAACTTGCCGTTATTCTTTGACACTTTCTCCCAGCCGTCGCCGAAGAGCGGATCCTCGACCCTGCTTACCGCCTCTGGTTTGAACCACCGCACATGTCCGTCGCAGAACAAATAATTCGCGCCGCCGTCATGTCGCTTTGACGCATTCCCCAATGGACCGGTTTTACCGGCAGGATTGTCCGGGGAGAGACGCGTGTCAACGTTTATCGCCGATTCACAAAACAAAACTGTAGTTGCAGGGAAAGGTATCACATCGCGCCGTACGGACAACATAGTTATGTTGAAGTTGCTGTTGAAAGCATAGCCCGGGATGGCTGTTGGTTTTATATGTACGTCTGGTCTATCCTTCACGGTGGGTGTAGTGCCCACGGACGGGCAACCGGCGAACGGTGCATCTCGATGACCGTTTCCGTCGTACCATCGACGGAGGGGTGGATAGTACCCGTCATTATCCTGAGCATAAAGTTGCAACGCCTGACCGATGCGACGGAGATTTCCGGCACACGTTTGTCTCCGCTCGCTGGTCTGGTATTGTCGCCCCAGAAGCACGGCGAGTCCCAGAGCTGAGATGGAGAAGAGGACAGCGCCCCACGAGCGTCCAGTGCCCACCGGCACCCCTTGTATATCTTTCAGGGGGATACTTTCTGCGATGTGCCAACGGGACGTACGGCGAACGTGGGGGTTCTACCATTATTTACTCCATCAATGCACTCGGCTTCACCATTCTCGCATAAATTCCTTTGCTCGTCGCTGGCTCCAGGCAGGAACATCGCGTATCGCACGCCCCCGACCTGATGCCACTTAACATGACCGTCACAGAATAGGTAGTTCCCTCCCCGGTTGTGTCGATTGAATCCCTGATCAGCGTCGAAGTTCTTACACGACACATAGGCGCACTGATCCGGTCCAAGCACTGTCTCCACGGATGGATGGGCTTCCGA
>JACMMA010000807.1 GCA_014379275.1 Armatimonadota bacterium
CCCGTGCTGACGGGCGGTGCGTCGCTTCTGCCGGGTCTGCTTGCGCTCGGTGTGGCGCTCGCGCTGAATCAATTCACCGGCATCGTGTTGCCCGCTGAAACGCCGACCCGCGCCGAAAAGATCCGCTACTTAGCCGTGATCATGTCGGGCATCGTGGTCGCGGCAATCCTGGCAAATCGGATCGGCGTTGGCGGTGCCAAAGACGGGACGCAAACGAAATGAAGATCCGATCTTTGCCCGTGGCGTCTGCTCTTGCTTTTCTGTTGATCGGGCTTGCATGGGTATACCTGCTCCTCTCCGAAACTCCCCGCGGGCAGGTCAAAGGCACAACGGTGTTGACCGATGCCAGCGGCAAGCCCCTGCCCGGTTGCGATGTTTATCTTACCCCAGCCACGAACTATGCCGAAGACGACACAGAAACTTCGGCACCACCGCTCTTCACGGGGAAGGACGCGCGTGAACGCAGGCGCACGATCACGGACGACGCGGGACGGTTTTCCTTGCGGGATGTCCCCGCCGGCGTGTACTCCCTTTCCGCTTCGGCACGATGGCACTCGACGCCGGGTGTGCGTATCACCGTGGATGAGGGACGCACCAGCGAGAATCTGCTTCGCCTCGTGCGTTCCGAACCCGATCTGAGCGTCGGGGATCATCAGGCGACCTTCGCGACCAGCGAAACGCCTTTTCTGCCCGTGCGTGGCTACACGACGCTCCCTGCCGTCGCCGGTGATGCTAAGCAGAAAAAACTCCTGACGGTTAAAATATGGCGGACCCGTTTGTCCGAAGTGTTGAAACGCGACGATGCCGCGGCCGATTTTAACAAACTGCGCTACAGTTATAGCGGCAGTCCGGCTGTCCTGACAAACGCACTGCTTCGCCCCAGTCCCGGGGAGGCGATCCCTCCCAAACTCATCGCGGACTCAGCGGTGCCGATCACAGGCGCCGACCGGGAAGGGTTTTTCACGAACCGATTACCGCTCGGGGCGGCGAAGGGGAAGCCTGGCCTTTACCTCGTGAAATACTCCTACGGCAAATTCTCCGCGGCTTCCTATGTTCTCGTGACAGACCTAGCCATCGTGGTCAAGAAGTCGCCGAGCGAGTTGGTGGCGTACACGGCGGAACTGCAGAAAGGGACGCCGATCCCGCAGGCTTCCGTGCGGATTCTCCGCAACGGTAAAACCCTCGCCGCCGGTGTATCCGGTGCCGACGGTGTGACCCGGCTTTCCCTGCCATCATCACTTGCGGCAACCGGTGCCGAGAGTGGTATCCCCACGATAACGATGGCGACATTCGGCGACGATGAAGCCGTGGTGAACGGCACTTCGTATGGCTCCGATAGCGGCTCGGGGGGATACGTCGTTCATACCGTAACGGACCGGACGATCTACCGCCCCGGCGACACCGTGCAGTACAAGGGCATTACCCGCCTTCGCGATGACAGCACAGGCGAACGCCAGAAATATTCCACCCCGCGTGGCACGCCGGTTTCGGTAGAAATACGCGACGCGACGGGCGGTCTGGTGAAGCGCGAAACGAAAACAACGAACAACGCGGGGGCATTCTGGGGCAGCGTGGATATAAGCCCCGAAGGCTCGACCGGCTCCTACATGATGGTCACCAACGTCGGCGGCGAGCAGTACACCTCGGACATCACCGTCGCCGCCTATCGGAAACCAGAGTTCGCCGTTTCTGTGGCCGCACTGAAACCCCGGTTCCATCGCGGCGAAACGGTGGAAATGGCGTTGAACGCGACGTATTACTTCGGGGCGCCTGTGGCCGGTGCCAAAGTGCATTATTACGTTTACCGTGACGCGGATTGGTCGGCGGAATACGGGAATGCTTCGGATGACGGCGACGACTATGACACTTCCTACCGGGACAGCGCGTACAGCAATTATTACGGCGAGGCGGTCGGCGAGGGGGATATCACCCTGGACGAGAACGGCAAAGCCGTCGTTCGCGTCCGCACCGATATTCGCCATCCCGGGCGGGTGGGAAACGAGCGCACGAGCGAAAGCGCCGAAGTGTTGCCCCAAGTGGAATCCTACACGGTTACCGCCGAGGTGAAAGATCAGTCGCAACGCTCGGTCGATGGCGAAGGCGTTGCCACTGTCGCGGCAAGCGATCTGACGGTCAGCGTTTCGCCCGAAGGATATGTCGGGGCACCGGGCAAGCCGACCCAGGTTTTCGTTTCGGTGCGCGATGCGCAAAAGAATCCGGTTCCCGGGGTGTCCGTGAGCCTCGCCGCCGCTTATGACGAATGGGATACCAAAAATAAGCGAAGCTATACGAAGCCGCTGGGCGGACCGCAGACGGCGGCGACCCAACAGGATGGCCGCGCGATCCTTTCCGTGACGCCGACACGGAACGGCGAACTTCGATTGACCGCGACAACGAAAGACAGTGGCGGTCGACCAACCCGCGCCGACGCAAGCCTCTGGGTGGCCAGTGACGCGGGAGACGACCTGAACACCGATTATGGCGACCTATCGTTGCTCAGCGACAAGCGCAAGTATCTTCCCGGCGACACGGCGCGCGTGCTGGTCAACACTTCCCGCATCGGGCAGAATGTCCTGCTGTGCGTCGAGGGGGACCGTGTTTATCACACCATCAGTCTGCCAGTGCGAAAACGTAGCACGGTGGTGCGAATCCCGATCAAAACGGAATGGGGTCCGAACGTTTCTCTGGTGGCGAACTATGTTCGCAATAAAAAGTTCGCGTCGTCCGAAATCCCGCTCCGCGTGACTCTGGCGGCACGGGACCTGAAAGTCACAGTACGCCCTGTCAACGGTGATCGGTATCATCCCGGCGACCGCGTCACCTACTCTGTCACCACGAACACGGTGAGTGGTCGGCCCGTCGCGGCAGACTTTGCTCTGGGGGTGGTAGATGAGTCTATCTATGCCTTGCGGGAAGACGACCCGAAGGCGCTACGGCGAACCTTCTATCCCCCCCGCTCGAACCGCGTTTCGACCAGTTTTTCGTTCAGCGTGGAGTACCTCGGCGACGTCAGTAAAGCGGAGCCCAGTATCAAGGCGCGAACCAAATTCCGCGACACCGCTCTCTGGTTACCGGACGGGCGAACGGACGCCTCCGGCAAAGCAACCGTTACGGTCACGCTACCCGATAACCTGACTACCTGGCGGACCACGGTACATGCCGTGAGCGAGGAAACTGCCGTCGGTTACGCGAGAACGAAAGTGATTTCCTCGAAACCGTTCTTTTTGCGCCTCGAAACGCCGCGCTATCTGGTCGGTGGGGACGCGTCACGCCTGTCGGCGATCGTGCACAACGAGACAGGGCGCGAACAACGGGTACAGGTGCGGCTCGTCGCTACGTCGCTTCGTCTCGGGGAGAAGGAAACCCAGTCGGTAACGGTCGCCGCCGGGAGTGTGGGGACAGTGTCCTGGCCGGTCACTCTCGCGTCGAACAGTTCGGGGGCCGCCGCGCTTCGCGTGACCGCCTGGACGCCCAAAGAGACGGGCAAAGAATCGTTTACGGATGGCGTGGAACAGTCGCTTCCGGTCCGCGCCTACGGACGCACCGATTTCACCACGTTCGCCGGTGAACTGGGCAACA
>JACMMA010000808.1 GCA_014379275.1 Armatimonadota bacterium
GTCCAGGAAAAGAGCGACACGCCCGTCCTGTCCCGGTATTTCGCGGGAGTACATAACTATCACCTTGCCAGGTTCGCGGATGTCGGTGAGTGATAATCCGCTCAATTCACCCTGCCGAATGAATGGCATGCCGTAGATTTTTGATGGGGGTTCTTGTTGCGTTTGCCTCTGGTGGACTCCCCGGTAAGCGACGACCTTATGTAGGTTCGACGGCAGAATACCACCGCGCTTTGACGTGTAAGTAAGTAGCGCCTCACCCTCACGTTTTATTTCACGATGGACGTGTGCTTCGCGGTAGAAGTTTCGAGCACCGTTCAGGAATTCCAGTCCGTAGCAGACTGGGAAGCTGAGCAGAATCACACCGACCGTCCAGCCATAAACGCGTTTTCGGCATGACCATTCATGAATTGACGAAATCTGTTGACGGAACCTGTGAAACAGTCCGGTGTTTGAATCCGCGAGCAACCACAGGTATCCGCAAACTGCGAATGCGAGACGCATCACCGGTGAATCGTCGCCGCGGAACAGGAACCAGCCTGTCGTCGTGAACCAGGCGAAAAAGAATACCGTGGCAAGCTTCCAAAGGAATTCGGGCAGTTTTCGGTTCATGGTTTGCCCTTCGCGTGAGTTTCCGAACCCACGGCTTGGGCTTCTGTCTGACGCAAAAGTGTTTGGAAATCGGGTTCGGGGATCCATTTAACCTTCGCGTCGAGAAACGCCACAAAGCGATACCGTGAGCCGTTCGGGAGCGTTTCTTGCCAGCGGGAATAGGCGAGCACGGTGGTACTGTTCTTCCCCGAGAGAGTGGGGAAATTCGAAATAGATTTCCCTAAAACAGTCGGGTTGATTACGAAAACCCCCTGGTTTGCATACTTCCATAGTGCGGGACTTTTCAGGTAGGGGTCCAGCGCGGGGCGGGTGCTTACCGGCGTCCCGGGCGGGGGAAGATGATCGTCATAGTCCTGCGCGTAGTGCATACAACCAAGCGCGATCATCCTCAAGTGGCTGTACGGCGTGTGGCGATTGCTACGCGCCCCCTTCTTCGCAAACACAGGAAGCAAAATCGCCGCAACGAGTAGCAGACAGGCTGTGCTGAGCAGAAAGCGACCGACATTACTCCATGCAGGAACATGAATGCCCACCGAGCGGCGTAAGGAGGCGATGGCGATAAACCCCGACAGTGCAAATCCGAACCGGCTTATCGTTGTCGGTTGTGGCGCGAACAAAAATATCGCCTGGTACGTCGTTGCCGCGACTCCCGCTACGGCAAGCACGCTCCATGCGGCGGGCGACAAGGAAAGTTTCATCATCTGGCTCCTTTCGTTTTCTGCCCTTGCCTTGAGTGGAAGGCGAGGGGACGCGAGAACGGTCTAACGGCAACCGTTTTTGTGTGACCGACCGAAAACGGGAGCGGGGGATGCGACGACCTGAGAATGGTTACCGGTCTTGGTGGGTAGGGGGTGTTTTGTTCGGACATGCTACACAGTGGCAACGGTGTTCCGTGCCTTTCACCAATCCTAACGCTAATCATCGGTGTCGGTTACGGCCGGGTCGCATCCGAAGGGAAGGAATCAGGAGGGGAATGCGCCAACAATAGTAACCGTATGGAAATCGTGAATGGAAACAGCTCAAACCCGGCGGAAGTAATGGTGAAAGGATGGCGCAATGGATTGCTTTTGCAACTGCCACTTGTGCTACCATGGGATGAATTACTGACGCAAACGGATGACAAATTAAATGCCGCCAATGCGAAATCGTTCTGGCGCGGTTCACAAACCACCATCGACTGCGGGGCACGGGTTGTTTCGGTCGCCGAGTTGGATGCGCTCATGGATCGCATCAAGGGGGAGTTCGGGCTCGTACCCATTGCGCTCGTCGCCCGTGAACAAACATCCCGCGAGGCAGGAGAGCGCCTTGCTCTTGTCGCCTACCCGGAACTACCCCGAGTCAAGAAGCAACCGTCCGGTGGGGGACCGACACAGGGCTATACGGCTACAGACAAGGAAACACGGCAAGAACCGGGGGGCGTTGTCGAGGCGGCGCTTCCGACCGTCGGTCCCTGGTATCCGGCGGGCGCGTCACCGAACGCGCTTTATATCCCGAGCACGATTCGCTCCGGTCAGCGTATCGTGCACGACGGTCCGGTGATCGTCCTCGGAGACGTGAACGCGGGGGCGGAGGTGTTCTCCGAAAGCGATGTCGCGGTGTTCGGCACGTTGCGTGGGCTGGTTCATGCCGGATGTATGGGGGATGAAAAGGCGCGGATCATTGCGGCATCGCTCCGCGCGCCGCAACTTCGGATCGCGACAAAGATTGCACGCTCTCCCGAGGAAGATACGGGACGGAACGCGCCTACGCGTGGCGCAGAGGTTGCGCGGATTGACAGCGGCGAAATACAAGTCTTCCCGCTACTGACCAGAAGTTAAACCCGCTTTGCTTCCTTGTCGAAAAAAGTTTTGTTAAATACTGTACATGCCGCTATAATAGGCGGCAACACTCAGCGGCGATCTATTCGCCGCTGAATCGTCCATTCTACTGGGGTCATGGACGATGGAAGCGATTTGTTTATGTCTACCGAGGTTGCCGCGCCGGTCGCGGACAAAGAAAATAGTGTCACTCCCGTGGCGCCTACGGCGAAGGGTCGCGTCATCGTGATCACGTCCGGCAAGGGTGGGGTCGGGAAAACGACGACCACAGCGAACATTGGCATGGCTCTCGCGGTGTTGGGAGAGCGGGTCGCGCTTCTGGATGCCGACATCGGACTGCGCAACCTGGACCTCGCCCTGGGGCTGGAAAACCGGATCGTCTATGACATTGTCGACGTGGTCGAGGGGCGGGCGAAGTTGCGGTCCGCGTTGATCAAGGACAAGCGGAATCAGAACCTCGTTTTTCTCCCTGCCGCGCAGACACGCGATAAGTCGGCGGTGTCGCCGGAGCAGATGAAAGCCCTCGTCGCCGATATACAGGCGGAAGGCTACACATTCATCTTGATCGACTGTCCAGCCGGGATCGAGCAAGGCTTTAAGAACGCGACGGCAGGTGCGGATGAAGCGATTGTCGTGACGAACCCGGAAATGTCATCGGTGCGTGATGCCGACCGGATCGTCGGGTTACTGGAAGCACAGGATCTTCAGAATCCGAAACTGATCGTGAACCGCCTTCGCCCGAAAATGGTTCGCTCCGACGAGGCGTTAGGCGTCGCCGATGTGCAAGAAGTGCTGGGCAGCGGGGTGGAGTTACTCGGCATCGTCCCGGAGGATGAACGGATCATCACCAGCACGAACCGGGGTGAACCGGCATCGCTCGACGAAACTTCCCTGGCGGGAAGAGCCTACCGGAACATCGCCCGTCGCTTGCGCGGTGAAACGGTGCCTTTCCTTTCGGGAAGCGATCTGGAGGAAAAAGAACCGGGTTTCTTCGAGAAACTGCTACACTTATTCGGGGTTAAGAATAACTAAAGTTTTGGAAAGGGGGAGACGGTTACCATGAGTTTCTTTGAACGTTTATTCGGCAAGCAGGAAAAGACCGCGAAAACGGTGGCGAAAGACCGTTTGCGAATGGTTTTGATTCAGGACCGGGCGAGTATCCCCGCACCATTGATGGAGCAAATGCGCCGCGAGATTTTGGCGGTCGTGCGCCGCTACGCGGAGATCGACGAACGCGAGTTAGATCTTTCCGTGGAGCGCGAAGGGGAAGCCGTCGCGCTGACGGCAAACATTCCCATCCGGCGTGTCCGCTCCGAGATCGCCGCCTGAAAACGTGCGGCATGTTTGCGCGGCAACAATCCATCCCGCAGGGCGTTATTCCCGTTTCGATGGCGTGGGGCAACTCGCTTCTTCTATGAGTCTTTCTTACACCACATTGACCGTCCTGGGGGGCAGTGTAGCGTCTCGGTTTAGCGACGAATCGCTCCCCGCTCTACCGTTCGCGTATTTCGCTACCGTGCCGGATGCGCTAGGGCGGATGGTTCTGTATCCGGAATCCGTCGCAGACGTTCCGAACGCGGGCGACTTCGCCGCAGCCGTTTTTTCTTCCTCCCTGCCGGACGCGGTTGTCGTACTGGCACGAGTGGACACGGAAGATACGCTCCGTTTACGATTTTTTGGTCGGGGCGAGTCACGGGACGAATACCGTACCGAACCGGGACTATTCACCGGTGAAGATTTGCCGCCCTCCGGGGGGAATATCGAACGGCTCGCCCGATTGTTCGGCATCACGGAACACGACCTTCTGCGCGAATTATCCGAGGTGCTCGGCGCGACCCGCCTTGATGAGCAATTCGGTTACGGTGAAGCGAAAGAACGTCACGCCGAAATCGCGGATTTGCTGAGCTTACCACCGTCTTCGGTCGGCATCGGATTCGAACATCTGCAACGGGGGTTGACGCCTGAAGCGGTGTCACCCGAATCCCTCCGCCATTTCCCGAAAGACAGTGGAATGCAGGAGTCCGGTCTGAATTTGCGTCAATACGCCCTTTTCAACCCGGCGGTCGGCGAGAGCGAAGCCCGGATCGCGGCGCGCTTTCTGCCGGACGTAATCGACTGGGAGGATGATTTTTTGGGTGAGCCTGACCCGGCACTCGATACAATCGCTGACTTGCGCGCCCACCTTCACGCCATGCTCCCCGACCTTTCGGCGTATAGTGCCAGTTGGGTGAGTTTCGTGGACGATCGACTCGATTTGTTGGGGGTGGATCTGGGAACATCGACAGCGCCGGTCGAAACCGCCATCGCGGACGTGGCGGTTTTCACGCTGTCACCGAGTGTGCCGGGGACGCTCCTGTCGCGACTTTGCGCGGGAAAGTCGTGGGCAGTGTGGAGTTACGAAACGCGGCAGACTGTGGTCCGGTCTGCCTAGTTGTCCGATTGAGTTTACTTCTGCAGGTTTTCCGGGACGCCGTTCGGGAACTGCTTGTTGATCGCATCCTTAATGCGACCGATGCGGTTTTCCGGGTTCGGGTGAGACGCGAAGAACTCGGGAGTCTTGCCGCCGCCGCCCGCGTCACGTAACACTTCCATCACGCGGATCAGGGCGCGGGGATCGTAACCCGCTTCACTCAAAAATTTCACCCCGAGGCGATCCGATTCCAACTCGTCCTCGCGACCATACTTCAGGTTCACAAGCTGTCCGATGGCTTGAACGACTGCCGCGTTCCGTGTGGAGTTCGGATTGTTCGGGTCATACGTCGCCATCACCGCCGCGCCAGTCAGTCCTTGTGTCAGTTGCTGCTTCGCGATGTGTTCCGCCCCGTGCCGTGCCACGACGTGCCCGACTTCATGCCCCAGTACTCCTGCCAGTTCCGCCTCAGATTTCAATCGCTTCGCCAGTGCTTCGGTGATAAAAACCTGACCACCCGGGAGTGCGAAAGCATTTATTGTTTTATCGTCATCCAACAGATGAAATTCGAATTTATATGGCGATTTGTTTGCCGCCGACTGTGCGACGATGCGCTGCCCGATGCGGTCTACGACCTCGTTCGCCTGGGGGGATCGCGACTCGCCGCCGTATTGCTGAAGCATCTGCGGTGTTGCTTGCAACCCCAGTGCTATCTCCTGCTCGGCGGTGACGCCACCCACCCGTTGTTTTTCACCCGTCACCTCGTTCTGCTGTGACGAGCCGAAATACCGGAACAGCGAAAAAATGGCAATCGCCAAGGCTATTAACAAACCGATCCCACCACGTCCACTGTTTCTCATATGAATTTGCTCCTGAAGAAGTGTCGAATACGGTGTACCCGGCAGTCAAGCATTCCTAACTTCGGACCACGACACCCATGAAAAGGGGGCATCCACTGTCGCGGATGCCCCTTTGATTTTAAAGACCCGGCGTTTTACTTTTTGCGGCGATTCGCAAGGCGGTACGCAACGCCTAATACCGGCAAGCTGCCGAGAATCAGTAACGCCGTGCTTCCCTCGGGTACAATCACCGGTCCGCCAGACGGGAAGCCCACGTCCGACGGGGGAGTGGTGCCACCCGAATCGGGTAACACGAACGGGGGCGTCTCACCGGTGCCACCGCTGTCACCACCCTGTGTGGCGGCAAAGATAACCGGAATAAACAGGGCGGGCCAAAGGTCGGTTATGCTGGAACCGCCCGCGTCGATAATGTCTCCGATCCCGGGCAGTGCGGCCGAGCCGACCACGTCCGTAGCAGGGACTCCGAAAGCGAAATCCGCGGCGGGCAACGACGGGGCGAGGGCGACGGTACCCCCTTCTCCCGGCAATGCTGACGATGCGATAGTGAAGGTCGATTCCGGCACGTCCAGGACCGCCGAACCGGATGGCATCACCGAAGTCGGTACGGCGGCGTATTCCAACGGCGTCGAGTCCAAAGTCGCACCCGGGAGAAGCGACGTCAGCGGGTTTGAGCAGTTCCACTTTAACACGGGAACGCCTTCCCGCGTCGCCCAGACTTTCGTCCCGGCGGGGAGCGTCGTATTGACGGGATAAATCGCGCCTTTACTGGTCACCCCGAAGGTATTCATCGTCATTTTTTGCGATAATGTTTGCGGCACAAGGGCGGTTTGGAAAAACGAAACGATCCGTTCTTGCGGGACGCCGAAGTGGCGCGCATAACGCTGCCCTAGGACCGGGTTTTGCGCGACGAAATTTGCGAATGCTTTCGGTGTCGTTGCGCCGACGGGATGCTTCGCGAAGGAATCGCGTAAATCGTTCGGGTGGGAAGATAACCTGCCGGAACCTACGTTCTGCGCGAGGGTAGGCGTAGCGATGCCAACAAGTACCGTTGTGAGCATAAATGCTAGAGCGGAGGCAAAGCGTTGCCCCGTTTTGTGTGTGCGATCTGCGTACATATTTTTACCTCTGAACCGTCTGTGATCAATTTTTTAGACTGTAACGATACGTATGTACCCATATAGTTTGCGGCGCAAACCCCGCAACCCAAAAAGTTCCCGAGATTTTATTTTTTGTATTATTTTTGACAAAAAATCGGCGTCGGAGTCGGTCACCATGACTGTCTCCGACGCCGTTGGGAATCTCCCCGGTATGGATCGCTCACACCCTCTTCTACCCATGTCTACCGGTTTACACACCCGCAAGGCGGAAAATACTATATATTTGTCTTTATTTTCTCAACACATTGCCGATCAACGGTGACGGAGGTGCCATCATGTCACCTATTTGAACCGATTTCCGTAATTCTGTTGCGGCCTCCTGTGCGGCGGACACGCTACTCGCATGAATGACAGCGATCGTGTCGCCTCGTTGGACCATACCGCCGATCGACTTCGCCAGCACCATCCCGACGGAGGGATTTATTTTGTCTTCTTTACGTTCGCGCCCCCCGCCGAGGCGGACTACGATTTCACCGACTCGCCGTGCGGAGATCTTCCGGATGTATCCTGCCGTATCGGCGACGAATGGCAACAGGACCGGAGCCTGTGGCAATACTTTTGCGGGGTTATCGATCACATCCGCATCGCCGCCCTGTGCGAGGATGATATCGCGTAGTTTTTCCAACCCCGCCCCGGACTGGAGCAGCGTACCCGCGTAGTTTCGGCCTGTCTCTGGGGACGCGCTGATACCACACAGGGAAAGCGCTTCGCCTGCAAGGGTCAAGCAGATCTCTTTTAGTCGGGGGTTCTTTTTTGCATCCGGCACTGAAGGAGATAGCAGACTTATCGCCTCATCAATTTCAAGCGCGTTCCCGATGGCATTACCCAGCGGGGCATCCATATCGGAAAGCACCGCCGTCGCCCGCCGACCGCTCGCGACCGCGCCGTCAACCAACGCATGCGCCAGTGCTTCCGCTTCCTCCACTGTACGGATCAACGCGCCATCGCCTACCTTGACATCGAACAGGAAAGACTTCGCCCCTGCGGCCAACTTCTTGGAAAGGATTGAGGAAACAATGAGGGGCAGACAGCCCACCGTTGCCGTCGCGTCGCGGAGGGAATATAGCTTCTTATCGGCAGGAGCAAGGGTGTCCGTTTGCCCGGCGAGGCACGCCCCGATTTTTCTCACCTGACGGACCATCTCATCGGGCGATAAGCCGATACGAAAACCGGGAATGCTTTCGAGTTTGTCCAGAGTCCCCCCCGTGTGACCGAGACCACGTCCGCTCATTTTGCAAACAAACGCTCCCGCCGCCGCCATCAGGGGGACTACAATCAGCGATGTTTTATCTCCCACACCGCCGGTGCTGTGCTTGTCCAGAGTCGGCGCATCGGCGGGAATACCCCCCGCGATAAGATCGAGCGTCTCACCGGAGTTCGCCATAGCGCGGGTGAGAGCGGCGGTCTCCCGCGCCGTCATCCCGCGAATGTATGTCGCCATCAAGAACGCGGACGCCTGGTAGTCGGCTACCTCGCCGCGCACATACCCGGAAATGAAACCGCCGATCTCATCCCCGGTCAGTTCCAACCCGTCTCGCTTCTTTGCGATAACTTCCTGCGCCATCATTACTTAGCTCGCCCCTTTCCGACCAAACATTTGCTGTCATGCTATCATAGCGCCATGATGTCTGATTTAGCGCCCGTGATCGAAACGCGCTTGCTACGCAAAATTTACCGAGGGGCGAAGTTCGCGGCGGTGGAATCTCTCGACCTGTCGGTCGCAACAGGACAGGTGTTCGGCTTCCTGGGACCCAACGGCGCGGGCAAGACCACGACGATCGGGATGCTGCTAGGCAATGTTTTCCCGACGAGCGGCTCCGCAACCGTGCTCGGGAAACCGATCGGAGATCGGAATACACGCCGATCCGTCGGCTACCTCCCGGAAAAATTTCAATTTCATGAGTTTCTATCTGCCACCGAGTTTTTAGACATGCACGGTCAACTGTACGGAATGAGCGTGGGCGACCGCAGGCGGAGAATCCCCGAAGTCCTAGAAATCGTCGGGCTTCTGTCGCGTGCGAAAGATAAGTTGGGTGCGTTTTCCAAAGGAATGCAGCAACGCGCCGGTCTCGCCCAAGCAATATTGCACGAACCGCGGCTTGTGATCCTGGATGAGCCCACTTCCGCCCTGGATCCTCTGGGTCGGCGGGCGGTGCGCGACATCGTGTTGTATCTCAAAGGTCGCGGCACAACAGTCCTTCTGAACTCGCACTTGCTTTCCGAAATCGAAATGACCTGCGACACGGTTGCGATCATAAAGCGTGGTCAGATCGTGCGGCAGGGGACTGTCGACGAAATCACCACCCCGGTGTCGTCGGTCACGATCGCCCTGGAGGCGATTACTCCCGCAGTGCTAGAGGCGGCATCTCGTTTCGGGACCGTGAACCCCTCCGCCGTTACGGAGGATCGCTCTACGAGCGAAGACCGCCTCGACTCACTGAGCGACGTTTCGGAGATCACCGTCCGTCTGTCGGGCGGTACGGTAGCGAAGACACCGTATCTTGTCGCGTCACTCGTCTCGGCGGGAGCAAGGGTTCGCTCTGTTGTACCTGTCCGCGAGTCGCTAGAGGATGCGTTCGTGCGGGTCATGGCGGAGGGGGACGCGGCTTAGAACAATCTTCCCAGCGCGAAATAGGGGACGAGACGAACACCACCCCGCCCGTTGTCGCCGAGGCTCGCGCCGATAAGTAGCGGACCGAGGAATGTTTCCGAAATAACCCCGGCGGAAAGTGAACCGCGAACTCCGTCGTCAACGGCCGCTGTACCCACCCCGAAAGTCCCGCCCAATTCTCCCCAAACCCCGACCAAGGTGCGCCCCCCAAGCAGGGGCGGCGCGGCGATCTGGCGCAGAACACCGCCCGTTGCCAGGAAAAAGTCGGTGCCACGGAGGGCGTCGGTGTTTTCCGACCCGAGTCGGAACGGACCACCCAGGCCGAATTGGAGCGGGGCGGGGACGTCGTCTCCGAAGGATGTACCCCCGGACACCAGCACGAACGTGGTGTCGCGTTCCGCACGGGTATGAAACGCATCGTAGCGGATTTCCGCGGTGGAGAAGGCCCGATTCCCACTCGGCGTGTTCGTGTACCGCGTCCCTAACGCCGTGACGCGCGAACCGTTCCGCGGCAAAACCCCGTCATCTACCCCGTCGTAGGTGCCGCGAACTCGAAACGATTCCACCTTGCCGTTCGTCGCCGGAAGCGCAGTTCCCGTGCGCAGTCCGCTCCGGAAATAGGAATACTGGTAGCCAGCCCGGACTTCGAGGAATCGGTTCGGAATCAAAGCAGTGTCGAACGCCGCGCCGGTTTCTTCCGTTCCGTAGACCGCGGTGCGTGAGCCGTTCTGGAACACGTTGCGGCTGTTATCCACGAAAAAGGCACGCGGAGCGACGAAGAACGGCGATTCTGACCCGCCGATAGGAAGCAGATATTCGCCCACGACCTGCACATTCGAACCGAGCCGCACATCAAGGCGCGTCTCCGCCCCGGGGAATCCGGCATCGAGACCGATATAACGTGCGGCGAGGTTCACTTGCACGCTACGCGGGTCTGATCCATTGATTTCTAGCCCTGCCCGTAGAAACGGCGGGCCGAACTCCGTTTCCTGCGCCCGGATCCGAACGCCCAGTACCCCCTGAATATTGCGTACGCCTTCGTATAGCACGGCGTTATAGCGACCGCCCCCGGTAAGAAGGGTGAACCGTTCGTCGGCGGATTCGCTGGGAAACGGTCGGAACAGTATCGGCCGGAGTTGCCGCACGATGCGTTGCGCGTTTTCGCCGGTCGGACCGATCACCGACAGATACGCGGGCCGTGGAAGGGGTTCGCCGCGCCGGGTCTTTCGGGCGGCTGTGTACGATTCCCATTGTGAATCACCGACGGCAAGAGGGAGCAAGGCATCCTTTTGTGCCTCGGCAGCGGCGTATCCGCGTTTAACGAACTCCTCGATTTGCGTGAAGTCGTTCCCGCTCATTCCCTTCAGATCCGGCGCAATAACGATATTCGCCAGCTTCAGGCTTGCCTGCTCATTCGCGCGAACGGCCAGCGTAACGGAACGCCCGACGATGGTTAGAATCGAGCCGAGTGATTCGGTAGATTCGGCGATCCCCGACGCGTTCAAGTCTACGGCGATAATGGTTTCCGCCCCCATGTCACGCACGACTTCGGTCGGCAAATTTTGTACAACCCCCCCATCGGCGAGTAGTCGTCCATCCCGACGCACGGGCGTAAAGATTCCCGGCAGCGACATCGTCGCTCGGAGCGCTATCGGAAGCGATCCGTCTTTCATCACGACGGATTCGCCCGTCTGCAAATCCGTGGCAACACAGCGGAACGGGATCGGAAGGTCGTCGAACGATGTGACTGTCGAGCAGGGATACGCGATTTCCGATAACAACAATCCGATGGCGTGGGCGGGGTTTAATCCGCCCGGGAGTGTCAAACCGTTCTTCAAACCGAAATCGAATCGGTTCGGTATCACGCGGCGGTCTTCTTTGCGGCGAAAGGTGAGGGCGGGATACGGGGTGTCGCCGCGTAACGCATTCTGCCAATCCACCCGTGATAATAACGCCTGGAGTTCGACCGGGGCGTATCCACAGGCGTATGCCCCGCCGACCAATCCGCCCATAGAGGTTCCCGCGACGTAGTCAACCGGGATGTGGTGCTCTTCCAGCCATTTCAAGACGCCGATGTGCGTTTCGCCGTATGCCGATCCGCCGGCAAACGCGATCCCGATACGCTTGCGCCCTACAACGGGCGCGGGTGGCGTGACTGGTACCGCACCGGGCGCGGCGGGAATCGGTTGCCGTTCTTGTCCCGGCGCGGGCGTGCAGGATAGGAGAATACTGGTTAAAAGAAATAAAGGGAGTGCGCGGACAGGGCGCAATCGAAGAGGCATGTCGCATTATAGGCAAACCATGCGCAAAATGATAGAGGGGCGCAAACTTCACCGAGCCTGACTCGCGAGGCGGTCATTTTTCTCGATAATTTGTCCATCCCGGATGGGGCCGATGTTCGTCCAGCGCCGTCAGACTCCCACCCAAGGACAACTCCGGGGGAATTCGTATGGCGAGCAGGGGAAACCGGATCAAATGGTGAATGGGTAGGGTGATGCAGCGTTCTTTCAATGCCACGGCAACCGAGCCTTCCGATTATTCTCCTACTTCTATGTATGTCGCCGATGCGGAAAGCCTCCGCGCCCTCGCCGACCGCCTTCAAACCGCCCTCGCCGTTGACCCTCGCCTGGCGTTCGACACCGAATTTATTCGTGAACGTACCTACAAACCCGTCCTGGAAATTATCCAGGTTTCCACCGCCGACGGGTTCATCGCCATCATTGATGTCCCGGCACTGAAGGGTGAACTAGGTGTACTGCGTAATCTTTTCGTTGATGCGGACGTGATCAAAATCCTTCATGCCGGCGGGCAGGACATGGAAATCCTTGCCGCGCGCCTGGGAGAGCCACCCGCGCCGGTATACGACACACAAGTCGCCGCGGCGTTCGCCGGGTATTCGCTACAAACGGGTTATGGCGCGTTGGTGCAAGCCCTTCTCGGAGTACGTCTCGCCAAAGACGAGGGATTCGCCGACTGGTCACGCCGACCGCTTACGCCCGCGATGCGCGATTATGCCGAAAACGATGTCCGGTATCTCCACGCACTACATGATAAATTGTCCGCCATCTTAGCGAAGCGGGGACGCACGGGATGGGCGAGCGATCAGATGTCGCGATCCCTTCTTGCAGGCACCGAGGAACTTCCGGCGGATGAACTGTGGCGTAAGGTAGGCGGCAAAAACGTGCTCGATGGACGCGGACTGGCGGTACTGCGCGAACTCGCGGCGTGGCGTGATGTCGAAGCACAACGCCGGGATAAGCCGCGGCGTTCAGTGGTCAAGGATGATTTCTTGATCGAAATAGCCCGGCGGGCCGCCACTGACCCCCACACAATACAAACTTTACGGTCCGCCCCGCCGAACCTGGGAGAAAAGAATGCACAATCCCTCGCCGAGGTTGTCCTGAAAGGCGTCGCCGTGTCGCCCGATGACCGCCCCCAAGCGGATCAAATGCAGCCCCTCGACGAACAGGGTTCTGTACTTCAGGAAATGCTGAATACGGTGGTACGTCTGCGCGCCGTCGAGGAGAATCTACCACCGTCGTTGCTCGCGTCGACCGACGATCTGCGCACTCTCGCGGCGGAACGGGCGCGTCCTAACTTCGAGGGCGCGCTCTTTTCGGGGTGGCGCGGTGAGCTGGTCGGACGGCCACTGCGTGAACTGTTAGAAGGGCGCCTTTCGATAGGCTATGACCCGAAACGTCGGCGCGTCGTGTTAGAAACCAAAACATAATCGTCGCCCACAGATACCGTTGCACCGCAAAGAATCGCGGTAAACTCCCAAGCCATTACAAAGTTTTATTGCGCTGGCATGCTTGTTGCTTGTCTCCTGCTACGTGGCGGGAGAACATCCACACCTCAGAATCGCATTCGGTAGTCGGTGAGCGTCATCGTTGAAGATGGAGAATATATGATGATGTGCTGGCGACTCTTCGATTGCACTAAAGAATAAACTCAAGTCCGCCGAACATCATGGATGGAAATCGCGCATTCCTGCACAAACACGCCCAGTTATGCCGGTGGCCCTTCATGTCGTGTCAGCGCGGCTAGAATATCAGGTACTTACCTTTTATGACTGTGATTAATCCCCCAGGCGAAACTTGCAGGTGGATGCTTCGAAGCACGGAAACTATTCGAAACCCTAAAGCAATGCTGAATATAATATGAAGAAAACGGAACCTAGACTTGATGGGGATCTTTCTAAGATCGATCAAATTCTCGCAATTTTGAACGGTTCAGATTTGGAGAAGTCATGGAAAGAGTGCCTAACGGCGTGGGAAGACTCGTCCCCGGCCCAACGTGCCGACTGCCGTGCATTCGCGGTCAACCTGCGCGACAGCTTTGTTCGGGTTTTGCGTGATGTCGATGATGCGCAGGAGCAGGAGACCATCGCCTCGATATTTTATACGCAAGTCAAATGCCAATGGATTCTCATCAACACGCAATCCGGGTACCAGATTAGCCAGGGGCGTATCGAGGGGACTTTGTTTTGCCGTGCCGGCATGCTTTCGGCTTTGCTAGGCGCCTTAGAACCGGTACTTCGCAAGGTTGATCTGACACGAATCACGAATTTCTTAGCGGAACCGGAAGGCAATAGCCACGAAAATAACCCCGACGCGGCGCGCTTATCCGCGTTACTCGGGACGCGGGTCGAGTTCGAGGAAGTGCCTGCGGAGATGCAATCCTTCCCCCGGATCATCGTTGACGCGAAAGTAATCGAGAACCGCTTCCGAGAACTTTCTGCACAATTTGACGAGGGCGAACAGCAATGGAAAGAGTTACAAGCTGATCTGGGCGTCGACAATCGCACCGAAATCGTCGCCTTATTCGAGAAACTCCAGAGTACGGACGTCATGTCAGAGGAAGCCGGGTCTGATGCCGCGATCTCCCGTGCCGCGCACGCCGAATGGGCGGAGCGGCGTGAATTGCAATTGCGTGCGTTGCGCAAAGAGATTGGGACGCTCCGCGCTGATTGGGAACAAATCCATATCGAGACCGGAATCACCGAGGTGTCGGGGTTGATCTCCTCCTGGCGAGAGGCGAAGGATACGCTGAAAGCAGTACGTTCCAAACTCGCCGTCGAAAGTTCCGCGCTCGCTGCGCTTCGCGCTGAATACGGGGCCGATGTGTCTGCCGCGGAAGTAATCGCTGAAATGCGGCGGTTATCGTCGGAACTTTCTCAGGTACAGACGAAGTGGGAAAAACTTCGAATCGAAAACGAGTACCTCGAACGAGAGTTTGGCACGTTTAATGCCCAACAAATGGTTGAACTGGTTCGAAGTCTACGGGACAAGATCGCGGAGGTCTCGACACAATCGGTGAGCGGTAACGTGGATCACGATGGTCTGATCCAAGAATTTGGAACGGCGGATCTCGAAACTATCGTCGTTCGCGTGCGTGAGTTACGCGACAATCTCGCCGCGGCTACCCGCGAAATGATTCCGTTGCGCGCAGACCGCTACGTGCTACAAAACGAGTTAGGCAAGTCCGATGCTCGCGAAATCGTCGCACACATGCGCACACTGGAGATGCGTATACAGAGCTTCAGTGAGATGTCGGAGCTCCTCGGGAGCATGGAACAGGCTCTCAAAACACTGGATTAGTTATTAAAACTGTCCGACACTCGATACATAAGAAAGACAACATATGTTTAATCTAGGGGGCAAAACACGGCTACTGCAAGAGGAACTGGACGCCCTGAAAAACGAAATCGGTCCGCTACGTGTGGACCGCGAGCGCATCCGAAAAGAACTCGGGGTTGAGCGCGCTTCCGAAATCATTTCCATGGTGCGTGAACTGGAAACGAAAGTCGCCGAGCTTTCGCCGACTCCGGCGAGCGAGGAAGAGGGCGATAACCCGCTCGCCGGACTCTCCGACCCCAAGCAGGTTTTGCTGAAGATCCGCCAGTTCACCGGGAAGATCGAAAGCCTCAACGGAACGGTCGCCAGCATGGAAGAACAGCTCGGCAGCATGTATGAGGATAAAGAGCGCCTTGAGCGCGAGATCGGCGCGTCCGAAGTCGAGGATGTTCTGGAAGGGTTCCGGCACTTGCAGACCACCATCGGCTCTATGGAGTCGCAACTGATGACTATGTACGCCGCGCGAGAACATCTCGAGGTGGAACTGGGCGACTCCGATCCGAGAAGCGTTGTTCGTCGGTTCAAAATCATCGCCCAATTGATGCGTGGCATGGAAAGCGAACTGGGCGACACAGTTTTATCGAACCTTTCCACAACTAATGGCGTTACAAACGGGGTAGCCGGGAATCACTCGCCGGCGATCTCCGGGATACCGTCCAACGGCGTTTATTTTGGAGAAGGAAGCAAATAAAAGATGAGTTTTGTCACCCCCGAACAACTGCGCGATCTTCCGCATATGAGTAAATCTGAAGTCGATTCCCTCCCCTTTGGTTGTGTGCGTGTCGATGACTCTGGCACCGTGCAGCTATACAACAAATATGAGTCCGAACTGGCTAATGTCACCCAGGCTGACGCCATCGGCAAAAACTTTTTCCGCGAACTCGCGCCGTGTACGAACAACCGGCTTGTTTTCGGACGATTCAAAGATGGCGTCGCCGGCGGCAACCTGAATGCCGAAGTGACCTACGCATTTACGTACAAAATGCGCCCGACTCTGGTCAATATTCATCTGTATCGTGACCCGAATACGAAGACCAACTGGGTTATGGTTAAGCGAGTCGGAGCAAGCAAATAAGTTACTGCAATGCGGGTTTTGATAAAGACGCGGGTGTCGGCAGCATTGTCGACACCCGTGACTTGTTTCGCGCCCTGCTTCGGGAGCGACTGCGCGAGAAACCGTACCCGTTGTTTTGCTTTGCGGAGGGTGTGATTCCGGCGGCATCGGTTTGGACCGGCTCTCGCCTGTGGGTCGAGGCATTCCGGACGGCGGGACTCGTTCCCGGCGACCGGATTCTGCTGGCTCTTCCGCCGTCCGCGGCCTGGCTACAAGTGTTCGTCGCTGCGCTGTGGGAAGGATTGACCATCGCTCTCGTGCCGCCGGCGCGATCTGGTGCCGTGATAGACGAACTGATGCGGACCGTAGACGCGCGCACGGCGGTAGTCGAGACCGACGGGCTCGACTATTTCCATGCCGATTGGTGTGCGGGACCCGTTTCCGTCCCCGTCGCATTGCGGAAAGCGCTCCACCCCCGGGTACCGCAAGCGCGGTTCCTTTTGCGAACCTCCGGGACGGAATCCGGCGACGGGCGGTGGATCGCGCTTTCGGATTCCAACGTGCTTTCCGTCGCAAACTCCCACCTACCGCATCTCGGATTGCGTGAGGAAACGTCGCGGGTGCTTTCCACGTTGCCGTGGAGTCACGCGTTCGGATTGGGGATTGACTTGCTTCCCGCGATACTGTCCGGGGCGGAGGTTCACCGGGATGCGAGCGGGGGGCGGGACATCGCCGCCCTATTGGAAACTTTCGGAGGCGCGGGGATCACGAACTTTTGCGCCGTGCCGCTGACGGTGAAACGTTTGATGGCGACGGGGCAGGGCAGGGAGTTTCTCCGGTCGTTGAAGGGCGGCGTCATCGGTGGTGCCCCGATCGACGAAGCCTTGACGGAATTTCTACGCACTACCCGCCTGCGCGTCGGCTACGGTCAGACGGAGGCGTCCCCGGGGATCGGGCTGGGCGAGCCGGGTATTTTTCCGGGGGCACGATACCTCGGTCGTGCGCTGGGGTGCGATCTTCGCGAAAGCGGTGAGGGGAGCCTTCAGTTCCGCGGAGCGAACGCCTGCGTCGGTACCTGGGCACCGGCAACCGGAATCACTCTGCTTGAACCGGGTCGGTGGCAAGATACCGGTGATCTGGTTCGAAAAACCGCTGAAGGGGATTTGTTCTTCACAGGACGGTCCGACTCGGCATTCAAATTGGCGAACGGGCGTCGGATAGAACCGGAGCCGCTCGAAAACATTCTGCGCAACGCGTTTCCCAGCGCGGAACACTTGCTCCTCTTTAGCGAGGGTGGCGAGACGCTCACATTGGCATCCGATGTGCCGTTTTCGTGCGACGCCGTCCTCGCTCACCTCGGGTCGCTCGGAAAACTCCTGGACGCGATCTATATCGTTCCGCGCGATGTTTTTCTTTACACGCCGAAGGGATCGCCTCGCCGTGGCGCGACCCGCGACGCTATCCAGTCGTATATGCTACAATCCCGGCATGGAAACGACTCCCTTTGATACCGCACTGTACACCGCGGTTGACACCCATCTCGAAACCACACTCGCCGAACTCGCCGAAATGGTCGCCGTCCCGAGCGTCGCCGCGAAACCGGGATCGCCCATGTTACTGGGCGCGGAGGTAGTCGCGCAACTGTTGACGAAACGGGGCTTGGAGGCAAGAATTTTGCCGACCGCGGAGGGCGCGCCACCCGTGGTTTATGCGGAAGACCGCTCGGCGGGCGTCGATGCTCCCACCGTGCTTTTCTATAACCACTATGACGTCCAACCGGCGGAGCCTTTAGAACTCTGGGACGGGGACCCGTGGGTGCTGCGCCGTGACGGCGACTTCCTGTTTGGGCGGGGCGTTTCCGACGACAAAGGGCATATCTCCTGCCGCCTTCTCGCGCTCGATGCCATCAAAGCGGCGAACGAGGGGAAGTTGCCGTTCAACGTCAAAGTGCTGGTCGAGGGCGAGGAGGAAGTCGCCAGCGTCCACCTGCCCGATTGGATCGCGAATCACTCCGCCCTGCTGAACGCCGACGTGACGATTTGGGAGTTCGGCGGGGTGGACGAAACCGGGCGTCCGGAAATCATCTGCGGGTTGCGCGGGATCGCCTATTTCGAACTGCATGCGCAAACCATCGCCTACGATGCCCACTCCGGTGTGGGCGGCTCGGTGTTGCCGAACGCAGGATGGCGTCTGGTGTGGGCACTGAATACTCTCAAGACCCGTGGCGAACGGATCCTGCTCCCCGGTCATTATGACGCCGTGCAACCACCGAGCGATGCCGACATCGAACTGCTAGCCGACATGCCCGCCGAGCAGGAGGCGTTTATGCGCAGAGAGTTCGCCCCGGCCGATTTTTTGTGGGGCGCCACCGGCGTAGAGTACCAGCGCCGCGCCGTCTTCGAACCGAC
>JACMMA010000809.1 GCA_014379275.1 Armatimonadota bacterium
CGATGCCGTTGATTTGCGCCATTCGAGTCCCTCGCACACGCCCCTGGAAGAAGTTCGCGACCGCGGCGGCACCGCGCAGTTCGCCGAACGCGCCCAGTCGTGCGGCAGTCGCATCGGAGCGGAAAAGCACGTCGGGGTCGAGCACCGCAACGAGGGCTTCGAGACCACCGCCCCGCGCGGCGACGAGGAAGGCGTTGACGACTTCCACCTGCCGGGACGCGTCGCGGACAGGTGCCCTGGTCCCGCCCCGGACCCGGCGGCGGGCGCGGCTGGCGAGTTGGCGTGTCGCCAGCAAGGACCGGCCGACGACGGGCGCGATCTCGTCGAAAGAAAGATCGAATATGTCGTGCAGGACGAACGCGATGCGCTCGGCGGGCGCGAGCCTGTCGAGTACCACGAGCATCGCTAGCCCGACCGACTCCGTCAGGAGCATGTCTTGTTCCGGCGTACTCCCGCCCAGGACCGCCGGCTGCTCATCCAGCGGCTCCTCGCGCCGTGACTTGCGCGTGCGCAACCGGTCCAGGCATACGCGCGCGAGTGCCGTAGTCAGCCATCCGCGCAGGTTTTTTATTTCGCCCGCGTCCGCGCGATGAAGGCGTAGCCACGTCTCCTGAACCGCGTCATCCGCCTCGCTCAACGCCCCGAGCATTCGGTAGGCGACCGCCTGCAATCGCTCCCGGTTCGCCTCGAACAGCCGCGCCAACAACTCTCTGTCATCCATTTTGTCACGTTCCCTCGTCCCGTTCCGTCACCGCATTGACGGACGAGACGGGGGCAGTGTGACACAAAATGCCCCCGAATCGTGCCGTCCGACCGGTTTCGGACAACAACCGCCGATGCCGCGAAAGCAAGAAGAAGGAGCGAAATATGGCTATGGTTCCGATGGTCGTCGAGCAGTCCGCGCGCGGGGAACGTGCTTACGACATTTTTTCCCGTCTGCTCAAAGACCGGATCATCTTTCTCGGCCAGGCGGTGGACGACCACATCGCCAACCTGATTGTCGCCGAACTGTTATTTCTGGAGAAGGACGATCCCGACCGCGACATCGACCTGTACATCAACTCGCCGGGCGGCTCGGTGTACGCGGGTCTTGCGATCTATGACACGATGCAGACCATCAAGTGCGACGTGTCCACGATCTGCGTCGGCATGGCGGCTTCTATGGCGGCAACGCTTCTCGCCGCGGGAGCGGCTGGTAAACGGTACGCGCTCCCCCATGCGCGGATGATGATCCATCAGGCGTCGTCCGGGTTCCAGGGCACCGCGATAGATATCGAAATCCAGGCGAAAGAGGTTCTGCGGTCTAATGACGAGACCGCCACCATCCTGCACCGCCACACGGGGCAGGACTTCGAGCGGATCAAGCGGGACATCCAGCGGGACTACTATATGAACCCCGACGAAGCCGTCGCCTATGGGCTGGTGGATTCCGTACTCTCCAGCGCGAAACGATAACGATCCTCACCCCCGCCCCCGCTTCGTGCCGGAGAGGGGGCGGGCGTAGGTCCCGACACTACAAAACTTGTGTCACGCCTGTGTCCGAAGCCACGATCCCTGCACTCAGTGTTTCCTGCGCGATCAGCGACGTTTCGGCGTTGCAGATGCCCTCTATCGGTGCACCCGTCTCCAGACAGTACAGGAAATATTCCGGTCCTGAGCGGCGCGGCGAAGCTGTCGGCGGTGCGGTCATCGTCTCCGCTTCCGCGCCGACTTTTTGCAACACTACGGTGCCGTTCACGACGCCTATCGTTCCGCCCGAACCGAATGCTATCGGGTTCGGTCCGATCGTCCACGACGGCTGAATCCACGACGCTTCCGCGACACCGAGTGCGTGCGGATACTGGAGGGTGAGAACGGCGGCGTCATCGGGGAGTGGATACTCTTTCGCCAGCACGCCGCGCAGTGCGGTCACCCGCGACGCTCGACCGAGGAAGCGGGCGCACATCACCGCGCCGTAACAGCAGTAATCCATATATGCCCCCGCGCCGTTCTTTTCGGCGTCGTACAGCCATTCGACGAAGTGCGGGTCGCAACCGATCTCACGCGGTCCGTTGTGCGCCGAGCGGTAGCGCACGAAGCGAACGTCGCCGATCTCGCCTGCCGCGATGCGCCGTTCCCACTCCTGAAACGCTGGATTCGAAGCCGTCGGCCAGTTAATGAACAGCTGGACGTTGTGCCGCTTCGCCGCGTCCGCCATCCGTTTCGCTTGCTCAAAGGTCGCCGCCATCGGTTTTTCGCTGATGATATGCAAGCCACGTTCGGCGGACGCTTCCACAATGTCGGCATGGACGTTGTTTTCCGATGCGCATTGCACGATATCCAGTGCGTCCCCTTCGGCCTCCAGCATCTCCTGCC